>SKWF01000066.1 GCA_007129085.1 Balneolaceae bacterium
AAAATCACTCACCGGCTCAGGGTGACGCTCAACCTCGTCATGGTGAGCGCAGTGAGAAGCAGTGCGACGAACGGAGTCGACGTATAACTACGTATTTTCTGTTTTTCGCTTTCGAATTTTTGAAGATTTAGAAAGTTCTTCTAACAATTCAAAATCTTCTCGCATCAACGCTTCTTTCTTTTTACGACTCCAGCCTTTGATTTGTCGTTCAATATCAATTGCTTCATGAACGTCACGAAATTCCTCAAACCAAATAAGTTTAATCGGTCTTCTTTTTGATGTATACCCTGAATAAAGACCTGTTTGGTGTTGATACACTCGTTCTTCCAGATTTGTAGTGCAGCCGGTGTAATATGAACCGTCATTACATTGTAGAATGTAGACCCAGGATGGATGTTGATGTTGTGGCATTTTACAGTGGTTCTGATTTGTTATGTATCTGTATGTATGAACGGCTTAAGTGATATTCCTTACACATTATTTTTTATGCACTGGAATACCCTTCGACTTCGGTTCGTAAAAATCGCTCACCGGCTCAGGGTGACGCTCAACCTCGTCATGCTGAGCCTGTCGAAGCATACCCAAGTCCGCGCTTGAACGTACCCTTCGACTGGGGCTCATAAAAAACATTCGCCTGCTCAGGGTGACGATTGGGGTGATTGAAACTCGTCATGCTGAGCCTGTCTGCCGAAGCATACATACTACGTTCAGGGTGACGCAGTTTAGGAGTGATGTGAATAAAAAAAACCTCGCACTAATTAAAGTACGAGGTTTTGAAGTAATAGCCTCAATCGAGGTTAGCTGGTTGTCGTCAATGAATCGTAATCATATCCGTCTGCTTTACTCATTTCTTGAGCAGTAAGCGTTAGAAGGATACCATAAATCACTTTAGAACTAACATCAGCTACTGTATAGGTAATGTGACGTGCTACAACAGCTGATTCTGAAAGTGCAGGTTCCAGTCCCAAGCTGAAGAGATACGGCATCAAATATGCACCGGGGTAGAGCATCCAGGAGAAAAGGAAGAGAGTCCAAATCATTCCCAAATATTTCTGCGCTTTTGGTGGTGCGCCTTCTTTACCTTCTGTAATAACTCTCTTCATCAAAATTAGAATATGAATGAAGAAGGCTGTTGAAAGAGCTCCCCAGAAGAAGAAGAGGGCAGGGTTGGTAACTTCGTAGAACTGACCAATGTAACCGGTTATAATCATTGCTGCACCGGAAAACCAGAAGCCGTTTCGAATTGAACTGAATTTACTTTTGGTTAGCGTTACAACAAACAGGATCTGAAACAGCAGCATCGGTACATCAATGAGCCAGTTCAAATAACGATACCCGTTATTGAATTGATCAACACTGCTCCCAAGTACATAAACTCCGGCTTCAGAATCGAATGTAAAAGCACCTGTCCAGTTATTTGCCTGAACAAAAAGAAGTAGGAATGCAGATACCATTACCACAACAGAAAGCACAGATGAAATCCGATACTTTGGTGCAACGGTCTTCATGGTGAGTACAAAATAGAGCAAAGCTGCTAGCATTATAGCATACCCGAGGGTAAGCACATGAGCTGACATTTGATATGCCATTTCAGTAAAGCCGCTGCCGATGCCTACATAGTTCTCGAACGTAGCGTTTCCAAGATTATTCATGATTGTATATTGAATTAGGGTTAAGGTTATAACCTTTTTTAGGTTATCTGAACAACTCACACAAAAACTTTAGAGAAGGGCTTATCGTTCCTTAAATTTATTCTATTGTGTTACATGGATTTACATTGTTTTTGGAATTGTTGAGGGGCGTGAAGTTCGGAAATAAGGACGGCTAATCTGCGTATTTGGGTATAGAGCTACAGGACGAGGTATTAAAATTATTTGCCACGAACGCACAAAATCACGAAAGGTATTGAAAGGGAGAGGGTAACTAAATTTTAGGTTCGTATTTTGACTTTTTAGTGCACTTCCTATTAAGGTTTATTACTTCTGCCACGAAAGCACAAAAACACAAACCACAAAGAAAGGGTATAATAAACAGGGGAATTTTACTGATACTCAATTTTGATTACTTCTAAATAACTTATTTTCTGGTAACTGATAACCCAGACTCTGCCGGGACTTCATTTCGTTTGAACATCCTCCTCGCTCCCCCTTTGATAAGGGGGACTTTACTTCATTCAGACTCCGGCAGGTCTTCTCACCTTTCACTTCTCCGAGACCTCCAAGGAGCCGCTGATAACAGAAGGAGACTTGGTACTGAACTAATTTCAGCATACCCTGACACCAATAACACACCCCTCAATTTCACTGCGTGTTGTTCGCTACGCTCGGAGCGCTGGCGCGTTCAAAAGATGAGTCTCTCAAGTTGAGCTTTTTTGCGAAATCCCGACCATTCGGGGAGGGGACTTTTGGCACGAATCGTTTTAAAGTAAAAGCTTTTAAATACACTCAGCGCCATTGCGACACTGCGGTTAAAAACAGATACATAATCATTGCAACTTCCGTATGAACATCCCCCTCTATCCCCCTTTGATAAGGGGGACTTAACAAAAACCCTCAACGTCCCTGTGTCACTGCGGGTAAAAGTCCCTCCCTGTTTCGTTCCTTTGCGCAATGGGGATTTAGGGTGGGGCCATGCGTAGGTTGGGTGTGGCAAAATGCCGTTGATAAAAGAAGGAGATCTCGCTGGCGCGTTCAAAAGATGAGCGCATCAAGCCTGCCTGCGCTAAAGCTTCGGCAGACAGGTGCGGGGTGACATAATTTTTCACTTCTCACTTCTCACTTCTCACATCTCACTTTTTCCTTTTTCACGTCTGTTTACAACTTTTGCGATTTCGGCTGTTGTGTGTAAGCGCTTTAACTGTTTTATTGTGACTTGTTCACTTTTATGAATTTTATGTTAATTCGAGTTTGGGCATTCTCAAGATCTCTTGGTCTCAATTCGGATGAATCATCTACAGTTTCGATAAACAATCGCTCTCATATAACTACGTATCTTTATGGCTGATAAGAAAAAAGACGGTTTAAGCAGAAAATCATTCCTGCGCAAAATGGGGGCAGCCTCTGCAGCGATGGCGGGAGTTCCGTTTCTGGCGGGATCAACCCGAAAACACCAGGAGTATGTAGGCCTGAAAGATTTTAGCGGCAGCTTTTCGGCTAATGACAAGATTAATATCGCCCTGGTTGGAGCCGGAGATATGGGGCAGGGAAATCTGGCAACGGCACTGGAGCACTCCGGCACAAAAGTGGTTGCTGCGTGCGATCTGTACGAGAGCCGGCTGACCCGATGTAAAGAGAATTGGGGGGATGATATTTTCACCACGAACGATTACCGTGAGATACTGGAACGGGATGATGTGGACGCCATCATTAACGCAACTGCCGATCACTGGCACAAAGATATTACGATTGATGCGCTGAATAAGAATATTCCGGTCTACCTCGAAAAGCCGATGGTGCAACGAGTGGAGGAGGGAAAGGCCGTTATAGAAGCGGAAAAGAATTCCGATGCCCCGCTGATTGTAGGGAGCCAGCGAACGAGTCATATTCTGTATGAAAAGGCGGGCGAGCTGATTAAAGATGGTGAGATTGGCGAGCTTAATTTTGTGGAAGGATACTGGGATCGATTTTCGGCAATTGGTGCCTGGCAATACTCCATCCCTCCGAATGCGGATGAATCGAACGTGGATTGGCAAACCTTTCGGAAGGATCTGCCTGATATGGCGTTTGATCCGAAACACTTTTTCCGCTGGAGAAATTACAACGAGTACGGCACGGGAGTAGCGGGCGACCTTTTTGTGCACCTCTTTTCCGGCTTGCACATGATGATCGACTCAAAAGGTCCCGACTCCATTATGGCTACCGGCGGCCTGCGCCACTGGCATGATGGGCGGAATGCAGAAGATGTAATGCTTGGCCTGTTTAACTATCCCGAAACGGAAACACACCCTAATTTTTCTCTCTCACTGAGGGTTAATTTTGCGGATGGGTCCGGTGGTGGATCACTGATTCGCCTGGTGGGGAACGAAGGGGAGATAGAGATCGGCTGGAACTCCATTACATTGAGGAAATCATCTCTCTCGGAAGAGCCGGGAATGACGATTCGCGATTTTAGTGATGGTACTCAGGAGGAGTATCAAAAATATTACGAAGAGAAATATCCTGAGCAGCGTGCCCGGGTTATTGAGCCGAATGAGTTTGTCTATCGCTCCCCGGATGGATATAATGATCGGTACGACCACTTTGGATACTTTTTTGAATCGATCCGCGATGGAAAGGATGTGCTGCAGGATGGAACGTTTGGCCTTCGGGCTTCTGCTCCGGCACTGCTCACGAATGTTGCCCATCGAGAAAATAGGATTGTGCATTGGGATCCCGAAAACATGGAAATCAAATAATTGACATATTATGATACGAACTATTACACTTTTGTTAGCTCTAAGCACTTTTGTTTTGTTAGCATGCGAATCAACCGATAACCCGAATAATAGTGAGCCCGAAATGAATGAACTATCACAGTCGGAAATTGAGGAGGGGTGGGAACTCCTTTTTGATGGCGAGTCGACCGATAAATGGCGAGTCTATAATATGGATTCCATGCCTGATCACGGCTGGCAAATTGAGGACGGACTGCTGGTATTTCGTCCCCCCGCAGATGAGGATGGTTGGTCAAGCGGGTTGGATATCATCACAAAAGAAACATACTCCGATTTTGAGTTTAAAATTGATTGGAAAGTAGAACGTGGCGGTAATAGCGGAATATTTTATCACGTTTTGGAGCAGGAAGATCAGGCAATATTCTGGTCAGGCCCGGAGTTTCAGATATTGGATAATATCAACCACCCCGATGCAGACCAGGGAATTGACGGAAACCGGAAGGCGGGGTCTCTGTATGATCTATTGCCTGCCGACCCCCAAAACACCCGACCGTATGATGAATGGAACAGCGTGAAAATTGTCTCCAACGGACCGGTAATTGAGCATTGGCAAAATGGCGAAAAAGTTGTAGAATATGAGCGATGGACTCCTGAATGGTTCTCTATGCTTCATGAAAGCAAGTTCCAGTGTTATCCTGAATTTGGTGCGATGCGCGAAGGCCACATCGGCCTGCAAGATCACGGAGACGTGGTTAAGTTTAAAAACATAAAAATAAGGTCGCTGTAACTGCGGGCTTCAAACAGGTTTTTCGGAGCCTGTGGCGGTAATCTTAATTATATAACGAAGACACAAGTATGAATCTGAATCTGAAAGCGAAAAAAGAAAACACGTACGATGCAATAGTAGTCGGTACCGGAATCAGCGGTGGATGGGCGGCAAAAGAGTTGACCGAAAACGGGTTGAATACTCTGGTGCTTGAGCGAGGACGAGATGTGAAGCACATTGAAGATTACCCAACGGCGACCAAAGATCCCTGGGAACTGCCTCGGGCTGATCAGATTCCTTACGAAGAGCGTAAACACTACGAAAAGCAGATGCGTACCGGCTATACGATCTCTGAATCATTAAAGCATTGGTGGATTAAAGATACCGACCAGCCGTACCAAGAGGAGAAGCGCTTTGACTGGATTCGAGGCTATCACGTAGGCGGACGTTCCATTATGTGGGGGCGCCAAAGTTACCGACTTGCACCAATGGATTTTGAAGCGAATGCCAAAGAGGGAATTGCCGTGGACTGGCCTATACGGTATGATGATATTGCAGATTGGTATTCCCACGTGGAGAAATTTGCCGGTATCAGTGGGGAGGCTCTCGGCCTTCCGCAGCTGCCGGACAGTGAATTTCTGCCGCCCTGGGATCTGAACTGTGTTGAGGAAGAGCTGAGAGATGCGATCGATGAGACGTTCGGACGGGTACTAACGATCGGCCGTGCTGCTAATCTGTCTCAGGCTCATAATGGCCGCGGCACTTGCATGAATCGTAACCTCTGCAGCAGAGGGTGCCCATTTGGTGCGTACTTTAGCAGTAATGCAGCCACGCTTCCCGCTGCAGCAGCAACCGGAAATATGACACTGCGTCCACACTCCATCGTTAACGAGGTTATGTATGATGAGGATTCCGGCAAAGCAACCGGAGTTCGGGTTGTAGATGCAGAGTCAGGTGATGTTATCGAGTATTATGCGAATATTGTATTTCTGAACGCATCAACAGTTGGGTCTACAGCGATTTTGATGAACTCCACATCAGACCGATTCCCCGACGGTATGGGGAACGACTCCGGTGAGCTGGGTCATAACATGATGGACCACCACTTTAGAGTAGGGGCCAACGGAGAATATGACGGCCATGAAGACAAATATTACTGGGGCCGCCGGCCAACCGGATTTTACATTCCCCGCTATCGAAACCTGAATGGAAATGACAGGGATTATATTCGCGGTTTCGGATATCAGGGAGGAGCAAGTCGTCAGGGCTGGCATCGCGGTGTTCGCGAACTGGCTATCGGATCGGAACTGAAAAATCTTGTTACAACACCCGGAAAGTGGACGATGGGGATGACCGCCTTCGGCGAGATGCTGCCTGACCACAGCAACCGGATGTGGCTCGATCACGATAACACAGACAAATGGGGGCAGCCTCAGGTTGTGTTTGACGTAGAGTTTAAAGAGAACGAGTTTAAGATGCGGGAAGATATGAAGAACGATGCCGCAGAGATGCTCGAAGCTGCGGGAATGAAAAATGTATCCACGTATGATGATCCCGGCGGCCCCGGATTGGGAATCCATGAGATGGGAACCGCACGGATGGGTAGAGACCCCAACACGTCGGTTCTTAACGAATGGAACCAAATTCATGCTGTGCCGAATGTATTTGTAACGGATGGCTCATGCATGACCTCGGCTGCGTGCCAGAATCCATCGTTAACCTATATGGCATTAACCGCCCGCGCCGCTAATTACGCTGCAGAAGAACTCAAAAAAGGAAACTTATAATGGACTCAAAGAAAAAGAATCATATCAACAGAAAAGAAGCGATAAAGCGAACCGGCCTTCTGCTGGGTGGTGTTGTATTTGCTCCGAATATTCTTGGAGTACTGAAAGGCTGTACGGCTACGCCGGGCGACTGGACACCGACATTCTTCTCTCAGGATCAAGCTCAACTGGTAACATCTCTTGCGGATGTTATTTTGCCGGCTGACGGCACTCCTGCAGCGAGCGAAGTGGGTGTACCACAGTTTATCGAAACAATGGTAAGCGAAACCTACAGCGAAGAACAGCAGGATCGTTTCCTTGCAGGACTCGATCAGTTTGCCGGTGAATATCGCGAAGAGCTACAGGCCGACTATTTTGACGGCACGGACGAGGAGAAGTACGACTTCACCTACCACCAGAATCAGCTTGCATTGGAAGCTGAGCCCGGTGGCGAAGGAACGCCCTTTATTTTGATGTTTAAAGAGTTGACAATGCTAGGCTACTTTACATCAGAACCCGGAGCTACCGAAGTTCTGCGTTACGAAGCCAATCCCGGTATCTACGACGGCTGTATGCCGCTCGAAGATGTAGGCCGAACCTGGGCGACGTAGTTTTTGGTTGATTAGTTTATTAGAGAATAAGGTGATTAGCAGATTAGGACCTTCCAGAGCAGCCCGCGTTTTTTGCGGGATTCCTGGAAGAGTCCGAGTTATTCAGGTATTGATCAAAACACGATCTGCTGAGCAGTGGCCCTCAGCGTCCCGCTGCAGAGCCCGCCTGCACCAAGATTTCGGAGAGCAGGCAACGGTACGAGGTAAAAGACCTACAAGAGTTCTCAGTTAATCTCTAATTAAGACTAGACCCGCGAAGTCTCCAAAGACTTCGCGGGTCTTTTATTTTCGACCGGAATGAAGTCTAAGATCTGGTGCAGAACAAGCCTCGTCATACAGAGCGGAGTGAAGAGAGGCAGCGATGAACGGAGTCGAAGTATAATCCAATGCTAGCGCGGACATTCTCTGCCACTAATAACACACCCCTAAGTCCCCTCTGATACTGAAACGAGTTCAGCACAAGGAGCGGAGTTTAGACAATAAGTTGATTAGGGAATTAGGTGATTAGGACCTGCCGGTCGTAGATACCGACCCTTCGGTGAGTTTGAGCGTAGCGATCCTCTTTTAACCTTTCGGATGAACACCCCTCTCAATTTCACTACGTGGGAATCGTTTCACTACGCTTTCGCTTCGTGGGATAAAAGAGGAGCGGCTCGGAGCACCTTTTTAGGGGAGACTATAACACTTTTCACTTCTGCGATTTAACTTTTTTCCCTTTGTGTTCTCTGCGTTCTCCGTGGTTTTCTTTTACCTAAACCCTGAACCCTGAACCCTGAAACTTGAAAAAATCCTCTACTTGTAATCACACTCCGTTTCAGCTAATTTAGGGACGATTTGTAACTCCACTTTCGTTTAAGTTTTGGCTATATGATCCATCGGGTACAATACGTTTCGGTTCTCTCGCTATTTTTGTTGCTTGCTCTCCTTCTTCACGGTTGTTCGGCTGATGATAAGCCGTTTACTCTTCTCTCAGAAGATCAAACCAATATCCATTTCGACAATGTTGTAGAGAGCACTCCAGAGTTTAATATCATCAACTACATGTACTTTTATGATGGTGCCGGTGTTGCCGTGGGGGATCTGAATAACAACGGCCTGCCGGATCTCTTTTTTGTAGGCAACCAGGAGTCGAATAAACTCTACATGAACCAGGGTGATTTCAGTTTTGAGGATGTCACCGATCAAGCGGGTGTTGGCGGAGAAGAGGGGACATGGTCAACCGGTGCTACAATGGCCGACATCAGCGGTAACGGATACCTCGATATTTACGTGAGCCGTGTCAACTACCTGAACAAATCAGGCCCAAACCAGCTGTTTGTAAACAATGGCGACGGTACGTTTACGGAGAGCGCGGCCGAGTACGGAATCGACTTTGAGGGATACTCCACGCAGGCGGTCTTTTTTGATTACAATCGCAGCGGAAAGCTGGATCTCTTTATTCTAAACCACTCGTTCCACAGCGAGCGTACATACGGCCAGGTGGATGTTCTGCGAGATATTTACGATCCCAAAGCGGGAGATAAATTGTTTCGAAATGATGGCGGCAGCTTTACAGATGTGACGGAAGAGGCGGGAATAATCAGCAGTGCGCTCGGGTATGGACTGGGAGTGGCGGTGAGCGACATCAATAAAAATGGATGGCCCGATATTTATGTCGGCAATGATTTTCATGAGGATGACTATCTCTACATCAACAATGGAGATGGCACATTTACCGAGTCCCTGTATGAGCATGTAGGCCACACGAGTAACTCCTCGATGGGGAATGATATTGCCGATATCACAAATGACGGCTACCCGGATATCATCTCCCTGGATATGATGCCGGAAGATCACAACTCGTATATGAGATCCGGCGGGCCTGATCTGATGATGATTGCTGAGGCGAAAAAGAACTTTGGCTTTGGTGAAAAGAACGCACGAAATACGCTTCAAATTAACCGTGGAAATTCACCCGACGGGCAGCCTGTATTCAGCGAGATGGCATTTACAACCGGGGTAGCTAAAACCGACTGGAGCTGGGCATCTCTTTTTGCCGATTTGGATAACAGCGGTTACCAGGATCTATTTGTAACCAACGGAATGGTGCGTCGCCCCAACGACCTCGATTATATTGCACGCGTGGGCGATTTTCGT
>SKWF01000028.1 GCA_007129085.1 Balneolaceae bacterium
GAAACCAGTGGACGATATGCTGTAGCTGCACATGCTGATCTATCATTTGGTAACTTCGGCATTATGCCGCAAGTGCTCTATTACGAAATGGACGCTACAAATACAGCTGGCCAAGATATCAGCACCGTATTTATGGGGGCGTATGCAATTCCTTATGAAGTTTCTACAGAAGCGATGATTGCCACCCTCGGGATGTCCTATTCGTATGATGTAGATTTTGGTCCTGTAACCAATCTTACGTTCTATAACGACTTCAGTTATATGCAGAACACGATTGGAGAAGGTGAAACACTCTTAGCGAGTGGTGAAACTCTGAACCTAAATGATAATTTTGAGTCCACCATCCAAAATATTACCGGATTTCTACTCACAGCCGGACCCGTATTCACCTATTTTGATATCGCTCAGGGAATCAACCATCCATGGTTGACTGACCAGTTTGGTACAGGTGTTGGACCGGGACATGAAGATTTAGGACAGGGAGATTCTGAATACAATATTCGGTATAACATTAATATTGGCTTTTACTTCTAAATCAGGCCATTGCTTTCGAGATTAAACCTCAATAAAAAACTACGATATTATGGCATTACGAGGAGAAGAAGAGAAACCGAGATCAGAGCGATCCGGTTTAAAAAAATACTTTGAAATACACGGGCCGGTCTTTTGGCCGTCCGTGATTTTAATTACGGTTTTAATTGTAGGTACGTTAGTTGCCGGAGATGCTGCCGAGGAGATGTTTAGTGCAGCACAAACCAACATAACCGATTGGGCAAGTTGGTTATTCGTTGCCGGAGTAAATATTTTCATCGCCTTTTCGCTCTACTTTGCATTCAGCAAATTTGGAGATATTCGTTTAGGTGGCGATGATGCGAAGCCTGAATTCAGCAAAATGGCATGGTTTGCCATGCTGTTTAGTGCCGGTATGGGTATTGGGTTGATGTTCTTTGCAGTAGCTGAGCCAATGTGGCATCTGCTTTATCCACCGCACGCCGAAGCAGGAACAACTGAAGCTGCAAGAGACGCCATGGGTGTTACATTCCTTCACTGGGGATTTCACGCCTGGGCCGTATACGCAATTGTAGGCTTAGCGCTTGCATTTTTTGCTTTCAATCGAAAATTGCCCCTCTCATTCCGTTCTGTATTTTATCCCCTTTTGGGAGATCGTATAAACGGATGGATTGGAGATGTAATTGATATTCTTGCCGTTTTGGCTACTCTTTTCGGGCTGGCAACATCACTTGGTTTAGGTGCTCAACAGGCCGGAGCCGGAATGGAGTTTGTGTTTGGTTTCGAAAATACCACAAACCTGCAAGTGTTAATCATCGTTTTTGTAACCCTGATTGCTGTAGGTTCTGTTGTATTAGGAATCCATAAAGGTGTTAAAGTCTTAAGTGAGTTTAATATTCGATTAGCCGGACTTTTCCTGCTATTTATACTCGTTGTGGGCCCTACACTATTTATCCTGGGAACTTTCGTACAAAGTACAGGACACTATGCCCAAAACTTTGCAGAATGGGCATTCTGGACAGAAGCGTTCGATGATGATGGTACGTTTATGAGCACCTGGACAGTATTCTATTGGGCGTGGTGGATATCATGGTCACCTTACGTAGGAATGTTTATTGCCCGAATTTCTAAAGGACGCACCGTGAAAGAATTCACACTTGGTGTGTTGATTGTACCGACACTTGTCACATTTCTTTGGATGAGTGGATTTGGTGGTGCCGCACTCCATCTTGAACTTGGAGGAATTGCAGAAATTGCAGATGCAGTGGAAGCAGATCAAACAACTTCACTGTTTGTTCTTCTTAATGAGTTTCCACTCGGTATGATTACCTCTTTCCTTGCAATTGTGCTTGTATTGAGCTTCTTCGTTACATCCTCCGACTCAGGTTCATTGGTTATTGATGGACTAACTAGTGGTGGTAAGCTGGATGCTCCTGTAGGTCAGCGTGTATTCTGGGCATCAACAGAGGGTGCTGTTGCAGCTGTTCTGCTAATCGGTGGAGGCCTTGGGGCACTACAGGCTGCAGCTATTAGTACAGGGTTGCCATTCGTAATAGTCCTGCTGATAATGTGTTACAGCCTCAGGCAGGGGTTGAACCGGGAATACAAGGACAACTTATCGAAAGAAAAAGATGAGGAGCGAGAGTCGTATCGTGAGCTCGTGTCCAAAACCATTAAAAAACAAAACAAATAGATCAAGGAGTTTATATGGAACGCTATGAAGATTGGTTTGTATGTCTGGATCTCACCAGTATGGATGACATCCTTATTGGCTATACAAACTTCCTTACAACAGAAATGAAACCTAAAAAAATTACGTTTACTCACGTTATAAAATCTCAGGACGTGGCTGACGAAATGATCGAACTTTTCCCTGATTTAAAAGATCAGGGGGATTTCGAAAAAGCCATTAGAGATGAGCTTGAAGGCAAGATTGATAAGCACTTCAGCAACTCTAAAGTTGAAACCGAGCTTCTTTTAAAAACAGGTCGGCCAACTGATGAGATCATCAACAGTATGAATGAGATTAAACCTGACTTAACCATAATGGGTAAAAAGTCAGGATATATCGGGAAAGGTGTCATCCCCCGAAAAATTATGAAGTACGTACCTTCATCTATCCTTTTTGTACCGGAAACAAGCCGATATCAGCTTGATAAGGCGCTTGTACCGGTCGACTTCTCCGATCAGTCTGCAAATGCAGTGAAAGCAGCAGTGGAGCTTACGGGAGATAAAGGTGGTCATGTTTCTGCACAACACGTGTATAACTATCCCGCCCGATTTTTCCCCTACCTGCCGGAGGATGATGATGAGGAGAAAATGAATAACTACTTGAACGACTTACAAGACAAGTTTGTGAAAAAACACTCCATTCCGGATGATGTTGAGTTTGTTTTTTCACTCAATATTGAAGGATCCAAAATGGATCAAATCTACGACCAAGTTGTTCATGATCAGGTGGACTTAATTGTAGCAGCCTCAAAAGCGGATAAGAAGATCACCAGTATACTGCGTGAAGATTTTACCGACCAGATGGCTTACTACAGATTTGGAGTTCCACTTCTACTCATTAAAAACAAAGAGAAGCATCAAAAATTCTTGAAATCGCTCTTTAGCTGATTTTAATATCTATTTCCATTGGTGCAGAGCCTCGGCATATTGTCGGGGCTCTTTTTATTTCAGGCTACATTTACAAGCCACCCAATGGCTGTAATAATTCACTCTCCTCCCTAAGAAAATTAGCCGTTAATACTCCGATATCTCCATAAGTATTTTCCCGTCCGGATCGATCGTGACAGGAACATCTTCTGCCACTTCAATTGAAATCACACCATTTTCAGGAGAGACATTCACTCTCTCCCCGCCAATCTCCAGGTCAACAGGCATCGGGAATCTTATATCACCCTCGGTGTGCCACTCCATTCGAACCATGCCACCCTGCCTTGTTACCGCAAGCCTGGGCAGCTCAGCAGATCTCAGATATACTTCAAACAGCCAATCCAACTCTTGTCCGGAAATCGACTCTGTAAGCGTCAGGTAATCGTCCGTCGTAGCAAATCGAACATGAGATCCATCCGTCACAGATTCCATCTCCTCGGTGGGATAGGCAAAACGTCTGAGTGATTTGAAAAAAGCCTCATCACCCATGTAATATCGCAGTGTATGCAAAAATGCGGCTCCTTTGTAGTACACATCGCCACCACGTCCTCCACCCGTAATTTCCACGGTGGTTTGCGATTCTCTTGGAGCTGTGGCGCTAGTAGAAGAAATTCTATTCTTAAAAAGCTCCATCATTGCGCGATAATCCTCTTCGCCGCTTACATGTTCGGCATAAAGAGCCTGCATATAGGTTCCAAACCCTTCATGTATCCAGAAATCTCGCCAATCCCATGCCGTTACAAGATTCCCCCACCACTCGTGCGCCAGCTCATGTTGATGCAAATCATCAAACTGTGAGGGTTCACCAAAAAGAGCGCCATCTTCAAAACCGGCACCATAGGCAATTAATGTTTGGTGCTCCATGCCGAGATACGGAGCATGAACAACTCCATATTTATCGGCCCGAAATGGGTACGGACCTGCAATATCTTCCATAAACTCCAGCTGTTCCGCGAATTGAGGAAACAGCTTTTCAGCCTCCTTTATAAACTCGGGCAGCACCCAAAAAATAATCTCCATTTCGTCACCCGACGAGCTTTCATAGGTATCAGAAATGGTTTCGTACGGAGCCGCATTAAACGTCACGTTATAATTATTAATCGGTGTAGAAACGAACCAGTGCCACGTTTTCCATCCGTTTTCAAGATCTGTTGTTCCCCGCGACTGCCCGTTCGATGCTACCACAAGGTCATCCGGCATGGTAATATTTATCCCCACTGAATCGGCTTTATCCGAAGGGTGGTCTTTATTCGGCCACCAGGTCCACGCCCCTATCGTCTGCACCGCCACACCTACCCAGGGATCGCCATTTGGAGTTTTATCCCAAACGAGCCCGCCATCCCAAGGTGGGTTCGATGCCACTAAAGGCTTACCACCATATTCAATTTCAACAACACCACGTTCACCCGGCTGTATGGTTTCAGGGAAAAAGACTCTAACCGTTTTGCTCGAATCAGACCGCTCGAACCGTAAATCTGTCTCCTTATCATCTTCCAATCGTGTAATACTTTCGATCTCCAACACCGGATCCAGTGCCAAAGCTATTACATTTGATGGATGAACCACATCAAAATGAATACCCACTTTTCCGAAAATGGTACTATCTGCGGGATTAATTTTCAGGTCCAAATCATAATAATTCACATTATAAACCGCCTCTTCAGGATCAAGCTCCCCACCCGACTCATACACAAGTGTACCTTGAGCTATTGACATATTAAAAGCAGACAAGACCAGAACAATAGTTAGAGCAGTGTACCTAATCATAAATTATTAGTTTGTGAAAATTCAAAACTGAAAGGAGGCTTTGAAAAATCTTAAAGCGATACATTTCGACGTCACTCCACCCCGAAGGATCGGGACCGCGCACCGAACCGAAGGCGATTCCCACGAAGTGAAAAACACCGGCTTCGTTTCGTTGCGCTCAATGTGACGTATAACGTCATACTGAGCACAATGAGGAACGGAGCGACAAATGAAGTCGAAGTATCTCCGCGTTTTTCAATACCTCCTGAAAATAGAAAACTTCTTTTAAGTTTCGATTTATATTTTTTTTAAAAATCTTCCTATCAAAATACGGTATCCATTCACTCATATTCTTGATACTCTTTACAGTTATGACTATCCTTGGCGTTCATTAAATGAACGTATAGTATATTAACTGCTTGTTATTACTCTAATTAAAGTAAGTAGTTCATCTCTATGTTTGTGGAATAGTCTCAAAAGAGATTTTGTTAAACTCTATCATCACAGTTAACAGACTACAACATGGCAGAAAAACATGTCTTAGAACGTGATCTCGGCTTAACATCCATCATTGCAATCAGTATGGGAGCGATGATTGGCAGCGGTATATTTATTCTGCCCGGACTTGCCATGGCCGAAGCCGGTCCCGCTGTTATTCTCTCCTTTGTAATAGCCGGTATCCTGGTATTTCCGGCTGCCATCAGTATTGCTGAACTTGGTACGGCAATGCCCGAGGCCGGTGGAGACTATATTTTTATTGAACGAGGTCTGGGGCCCGCTGCGGGAACCATTGCAGGCTTGGGAACATGGTTAATGCTCATGTTTAAAGGTGCGCTCGCTCTTGTGGGTGGAATGTTTTATCTGGAAGCAGTCATTGCACTTCCCGGGGTTGAATCAGTTGCACTTGTTATCGGAACTATTCTAATTCTTGTTAATATTTTCGGTGTAAAACAGACCGGTGGGCTACAGGTCGTAATGGTCATCGTAATGGTTATGATCCTCGGTATTTTTATAGCTGTCAGCTTGGCCAACATTGAATATTCTCAGTTTACCCCTTTTTATGATGAAGGCACTTCAGGTTTAATTGCAGCTACCGTAATGGTGCTCATCTCGTATGGAGGTGTAACAAAAGTTGCGGCCGTCGCAGAAGAAATAGATAATCCCGATAGGAATTTACCCCTCGGGTTGATGCTCTCCTTAATTGTAACAACAGCCCTTTACGCACTCATTGTTTTTGTACTTGTTGGGTTGATTGAAGGTGAAGCACTGGCCGGATCAAACATACCAATGGTAGATGCTGTTGAACCATTTTTCGGTACAATTGGAGTAGTGCTAATCGTACTTGCGGCAATGCTTGCCCTAATCAGTACCGCTAATGCAGGAATTCTTACAGCCTCCCGATACCCTTTTGCCTTAAGCCGGGATAAGTTAATACCCGAACTCTTTGCGTACGTTAGCAGCAAGACAAATACACCTGTTATTGCCATTTTAGTAACCGGTGGCGCTATGTTAGCCATAATCCTTCTGCTGCCTGTAGAAGAGATTGCTAAAACGGCCGGTTCATTTCAAATAGTGGTATACATTCTTGTAAATGTAGCTCTTATTGCATTCAGAGTGCGTAAACCTGAATGGTACACTCCAAAATTTAAATCGCCGGCTTACCCCTGGATTCAAATATTTGGTATACTCTCGGGTCTGTTTCTACTTACCCAAATGGATACTCTGCCACTTATTGGTGGTGTTGGAATATTTATATTCGGTATTCTTTGGTATCTCTACTACGGCAGAAAACGTGCAGCCGACAGAGAGAGTGTAATTAGCGAAGCAATTACGACCACCATTGAATCTGAACCGGAAGTAGACGTTCCCTACCGTATTGTGCTGCCTATTGCAAATCCTGCAAATCAGCATAATTTGTTACGGCTTGCTTCTTCAATTGCCTCTACCCGGGATAATGCAGAAATTATCTGTGTGAATGTTATTGTCGTACCCGATCAAACCTCGCTTGCTCAACAAGTTGAATACGATAAAGAGCGGGTTAAAAAACAAGAAGAGCTCTTTGCAGAAGTTCGAAAAGCATCGAGAGAACTGAACTTCAGGCTCAAAACCAAAGCGGTAGTTGGACGTAATGTCAGCCATATTGTTTTAGAAACAATAAGGGAAGAACATGCAAATGAAGTTATTTTAGGTTGGAAAGGAAGTAAAAAGAAGAGACAGTTTATATTGGGCTCCAATATTGATCCCATTGTGAAAAATTCACCGTGCCGGGTTACCCTAATAAAACCGGTGAGCCAGGAGATTGGGAAAACTGTAACATTTGTAGGCACCGGGCCAAACTCTATTAATGCTGTTAAAAGGGCATTCGAACTCATTAGCCAAGAGCCAAATACTAAGCTTACTCTCATAAATGTTCAGCACAGAGGTCAAGACCTTAACGAGGAACAACTCATCGACAAAGGTCAACAGCTGATACGTCAAGTTATAACCGATTCCGGTATTGACGATACACTTGTCGATTCCGATGTTCTCCTTTCAGATAACCCCGAAGAAACCCTGCTCGATACAGCGAATAACTTTAATACGGTCTGTATTGGGGCTTCACGTTCATCAGCCCTTGAACGTGCCCTATTCGGTACATTTCCCGAACATCTCGGTGAAAACTTCAATGGAAATGTATTTATTATTCGAGGGCGCGAACGCAGTCTTCGTTCAGGCTGGCACTACATTAAAACGGTATTTAACCGAAAAAATAACGGTAACTAAGTAGCAGCCTGCTACCATTCTCATTATTAAAATACCCCGTATATTCGGCTGATATTTAAGCGTACGAACGGTATCTTTCGTTTTTAAAAATTTGACGAATAATCCCCTTTATGGCTCAAGCAAAATACTCCACACACTTGGGAATGGTTGATATCCTTCCTGATGAAGCGCGAAAATGGCAATACCTCGAAAACCTAATCAGAGAAGAGGCAGAAAAATTTAACCTAGAGGAGATCCGAACGCCCATCATGGAGCAGACAGAGCTGATTGTGAGGGGATTGGGCCAGCTAACTGATATTGTATCCAAAGAGATCTTTTCCTTCAGCCGTGGCGATGACAATTATGTACTCCGGCCTGAACTGACGGCCCCTGTTGTACGCGCTTACGTTCAGCACCATATGGCACAGAGAGGCGGTTCTCAAAAACTGTTTTACATCGGCCCTATGTTCCGTGCCGAGCGGCCACAAAAAGGGCGACAGCGTCAATTCCACCAGTTTGGAGCTGAAGTTCTTGGAAGTGATGACCCCGTAGCCGATGTAGAAATCATCGCGTTTATGGTTCAAATCTATAAAAAGATTGGCATCACCAATACCACACTAAAATTGAATTCCATCGGCGATCCTGATAGTCGAAATGCTTACAAGAAAGCACTTAAAGATCATCTTAAACCAAATTTTGATAAGCTGAGTGAGGTATCACAAAAACGGTATGAGAATAATCCTCTCCGGATTCTGGATTCCAAAGAGGAAGAGGATCAGCCGTTTATTAAAAATGCTCCGGTAATCACCGATTTTTTAAATGAAGATTCACTGCGGCACTACAAACAAGTAAAAGAGTATTTAGCGGATCTTGATATACCTTTTGAAGAAGATCCTTACCTAGTGCGCGGAATGGATTATTACACGCAAACAGCGTTTGAATTGATAAGTCCTGATTTGGGATCGCAAGATGCCCTTGCCGGAGGTGGACGGTATGATCTGCTGGTTGAAGAAATTGGCGGACAGCCCACTCCTGCCGTAGGTTTTGCAGCCGGAATGGAGCGTCTGCTAATCGCTTGTGAGGAACTTGGAATTCAGTTGGGAGACGAGAAAAAAGTAGACGTATATATTGTAACACTAGGTGATGAAGCTCGAAAATGGGGCGTTTCAAAATTACCACAACTCCGCGACGCCGGCCTATCTGCAACGATGGATTATAAGGGGCGATCGATGAAAGCCCAAATGAAAGATGCCAACCGCGAAAATGCAAAATATGCACTGATTGTGGGTGGGAATGAGCTGGAAGAAGGGAAGTTCACTTTACGTAATATGAAAGAAAGTGAAGAAAAGTCGCTTAGCTTTGAAGAGATTTTAGAGAAACTTTCAAATTAGTTGCCCTCAGATTTTAGCGATGTAAATATCTGATAAGTTAAGACCTGACAGCATTCCCGGCGACTTACCGGGGTTTCTGTCAGCGTCAATAAGTATTTACTATTCTCGAAGTCTAAATCACCTTAAAACCCAACGCTGTCAGATCAGCCGGTTGGCGGACACAGTCCTGTGGGTGCTGACAGGTTGTGTAACTAATTAAAATTCCCATAACTCACAAACACCCGACTCCCTGATTTTACGGTCGTGCGTAGCTAACGGATAGCCTGATAGCATAGAAGAGGCTGCAATCAATCTGTCAGCAGGATCGCCATGGAAACTATCGGGTAACTCCCTTTGAGCTATAACCAATTGAGAATCAGCCGGCAGTACTGTCATAAACTCCTAACTGACAGCTTTTTCGAGCCAGGTTTCAAAGTTCGGTAAAAGCGTAATTCTTCCTTTCCTCTCCAGCATTTCCGTTTCCCAAATGGTCGTCCACGAAATCGATAGCTGACGGTGGTTAGCAAGCCGATCGAGCTCATTTC
>SKWF01000092.1 GCA_007129085.1 Balneolaceae bacterium
CCCTATGTAAAATTGATAAAAGAGGAGCTGGTAAAATATGCCAACGACTACATGCCGAAAGGAGTAGGGATTGTGGCAATTAGCTCGAATGATGTGGAAAATTATCCGGATGATAGTCCTGATAAAATGAGAGAGGACGCGGAGAAGTTTAATTATCCGTTTCCATACCTTTTCGACAAAACTCAGGAGATTGCAAAACGATACAAGGCCGCCTGCACGCCTGATTTCTTCCTCTTTGATGGTGACTTAAAACTCGCTTACCGTGGTCAATTCGACTCAGCCCGGCCGAATGGAGATGTACAACCTTCGGGCGAAGATCTTCGTGAAGCAACGGATAAAATCTTGGCGGACGAAAAAGTGCCTGAGGATCAAACTCCAAGTATAGGGTGCAATATTAAATGGAAAAAAGGAAACGAACCGGACTATTTCGGGTAGATTTATGGATAGCAAAATTGCCGATCTTCGACGAAACTATACAAAGGGGGGATTGCAGGAAGAGCAACTCCCTGAAAATCCCATCCCGTTTTTTAAGCAGTGGTTTGATGAAGCGCTGAAATCTGAGGTGATGGAGCCCAACGCTATGTCTCTGGCAACGGTTACATCCGATGGCAGACCAAATTCTCGGATGGTGTTATTAAAAGGGATTGAAGAGACATCGATTGAGTTTTATACCAATTACAGCAGCGATAAAGGACATGAACTTGAAGAAACTCCATTCGTAGCGGTTACTTTTTGGTGGCCCGAATTGGAACGGCAAGTTCGCATTTGGGGAACCGCGGAAAAACTGTCTGAAAAAGAGAGTGAAACCTACTTTCAATCCCGGCCAAGAGAGAGCCAATTGGGAGCATGGGCATCAGATCAAAGCAGTGAGATTGATAGTCGTGAATCACTTAAAAAGCAGTTCGAAAAAGTTCAGGAAAAGTTCGAAGGAAAAGAGATTTCGAAACCGAAACATTGGGGCGGGTACGAAATAGAGATTGATAAAATTGAGTTCTGGCAGGGGCGGCCGGGCCGTTACCATGATCGTATTTTCTACACCAAGAAGTCTGGGTCGTGGAACAGAAAAAGGTTGCAACCATAAAACCGGATGGCTAAAAAAGCGAAACTGAAACGGATTGCGGAAGTAGCAACCTTCGATAACGTATTGGAACACCAGGATTTTGACGAAGCTCCAAAGCCCGCCGGCAGCTGGAATCGCGACATTTTTAAAAATGATAAGCCTATTGTTCTTGAGCTTGCTTGCGGTAAAGGAGAGTACACCGTAGCACTGGCTCAAAAATATCCGGACAAAAATTTTATTGGGGTTGATATAAAAGGTCCAAGGATCTGGAAAGGTGCAAAAAAGGCGAGAGAAAACTCGATTGATAATGTCCGTTTCCTGCGCTGCTATATCGATCACTTAGCGACATTTTTTGAGGAAAAGGAAGTATCAGAAATATGGATCACCTTTCCTGACCCGTTTCTCAAAATTCGGGATCGCAAAAAACGGTTAACCTCTCCTAAGTTTCTAAAAATTTATCGACAGGTGGCTGCAAATGAGTGTAAAGTAAACCTCAAAACGGATTCCGATTCTCTATACAGGTACACGAAAAAAGTTATCGCCATGGAAGAGCTGGAGATTGCTGATGATGTGAGCGATGTTTACAGCGAAAAACCGGAGGATGATTTGCTTACCATTCAAACCTTTTTTGAAAAAAAGCACCTCGAAGCCGGGCGGACCATAAAATTCCTATCCTTTTATCTGAACGACTGATACATCCTTTTCTCTGATTATTTGGGGAATTCAGGTGTAAAAAAGAGTCTTCGCCTATTGACTTTCTTCAAAAAAAGATTAATTTGAATAATGAACTTAACACCGTTAACCTAACGTATATGTCGCTTAAAGAGGATATTTTGGAAGTCAGCCGCCGTATGCTGATGAAGCACGGGTTTGGTAAAATGTCGATGCGGAAAATTGCCAAACAGGTAGAAGTTTCTGCAACAAGTATTTATCTCCATTTCAAAAACAAAGATGAACTGCTTTTGGAGTTGATCGATTTAAGTATCGCCAATTTAACCAGGGCGATAAATAAAAATGTGGAGGAAGGGGACGATCCGGTAACCAAGCTGGAAAAAATGGCAGATTCATTTTTGGACTTTGCCATTAAATACCCCCAGGAGTATGAAATCATTTATATGGTACGCCCGGAGGAGATGCCTGAGTACCCCAAAGAAAAATTCGAGCAGGTGCGTAAAATTTATGAAATGCTGGCAGATATTTTACGAGAAGGGGACCGTGCAGGTATGCTTAAGGTGGATAATCCGCTGACAAGCTCCTACATAATTTGGGCGCAACTACACGGTGTTGCCTCGGTGATTATAAGCAAACGGCTTGATACACGTATTCCAACTGATGAGTTCATGAAGCAAGCCAAAGATCATATTATACAGGGATTTATTAAACAAAAAACACCCGCATAACGGAGACTAATTATGGAAGCTTTCATTCAAGAACTCGCATTTTTCTCAGAGCTGCCTGCATGGGCATCATGGGGCGGTGTAATTGCTGTACTGTTTATTCTGGGGTATACAGGCGCCCCAATTTGGATCTGGACTCTGGCCGGTTTTGCCGCGCTGTTTGGGTTTGGAGCCCCGGTTTGGCTTCTATCAACTTATACTCTGCTCGCCGTAATTTTTAATATTAAACCGATACGCCGTACGCTTATATCGGGGCCGATTATGAAAGCGCTTGACGCCCTGAATATTCTGCCGGCTATATCTGAAACTGAGCAGACCGCTATTGATTCAGGAACCGTATGGATGGAAGGGGAGCTTTTTTCAGGTAAGCCCGATTTTAAAAAGATGATGAGTCAGCCCTACCCAGAATTCACCAAACAGGAACAGGAGTTTCTGGATGGTCCGGTTGAAGAGCTCTGCTCCATGGTTTCCGATTGGGATGTTTTTCAGCGAAAAGGGTTTGATGATGAGACCTGGAAATTTATGAAAGAGAAAGGCTTTTTTGGGTTGATTATTCCTGAGGAGTATGGCGGGTATGGATTTTCTGCGAATGCACACAGTGCGGTGGTAGCGAAACTAGCATCCCGCTGTGGACCTTTGGCAACAACGGTAATGGTGCCTAATTCACTGGGGCCGGCCGAACTGCTAATGCATTATGGAACGGATGAACAGAAGAAGCACTATCTGCCGAGATTGGCAACAGGTGAAGAGATGCCGTGCTTTGCACTTACCGAACCAAATGCCGGTTCTGATGCCGGTTCGATGGAAAGCACCGGTGAGGTATTTAAACGTGATGACGGAAATCTTTATCTGAAACTAAACTGGGATAAGCGATATATCACCTTGGCATCCATCTCTACCGTTATAGGATTGGCATTTAAAATGTACGACCCGGAAGAGTATCTTGGAAAAGGAAAAGAACTGGGTATTACATGTGCGCTTGTACCGAGTGATGCAGACGGTGTTGATATCGGGAAGCGGCATGATCCGCTTGGTGTGCCATTCTACAACTGCCCTACAAAAGGTGAGGATGTTATTGTGCCAATTGATGCAATTATTGGCGAAAAAGAGGGGGCAGGAAATGGTTGGCGAATGTTGATGGAGTCACTCGCTGTAGGCCGCGGAATTTCTCTGCCGGCGCAGTCTGTGGGTGGATCAAAAATGGCAACTCGTGCAACGGGTGCTTACGCCGCAATCAGAAAACAGTTTGGGCTGAATATCGGGAAATTCGAAGGAATTGAAGAGCCAATGGCCAGAATTGGTGGATATACCTATCTGATGGACGCATCGCGCAGATATATCTGCGGTGCACTGGATCAAGGTGCGAAACCGGCTGTTGTTACGGCAATTGCCAAATATAACTTCACAGAGCTGGGCCGCGAAATTGTAAATGATGCAATGGATATTGTAGGTGGTGCGGGAATATCCCGAGGGCCGCGGAATATTTTTGCACACAGCTATATTGCTACCCCAATTGCCATTACCGTAGAAGGAGCAAATATCCTAACCCGAACCTTGATGATATTTGGCCAGGGGGCAATTCGCAGCCATCCATATGCATTGAAAGAGATCAATGCGCTGATGGATAAAGATGTGAAAGCCTTTGATGATGCATTCTGGAGCCACATCGGACACGTGGTACAGAACAGTTTTCGATCGATGCTTCTAAGCATTACACGCGGCCGGCTGGCATCATCTCCCGTGGGTGGACCTGCCGCTAAATACTATAAGAAATTGGCGTGGGCCTCAGCTTCGTTTGCGTTTATGTCTGATATAGCGCTCGGCTCGTATGGAGGTGCCTTGAAGATGAAAGAGAAATTGGCCGGCCGATATGCCGATATACTGAGCTGGATGTTCTTGGCAACGGCTACACTGCGCCGTTACGAAGCGGATGGAAGGCAGGAAGAAGACCGTGAGTATTTCGAGTGGGCAATGCAGCACGCTTTCTACCGCATTCAAACAGCGTTTGATGAGATATATAACGAGATTGAAGTTCCCGGACTTTCATGGCTATTCCGTGGACCGGTAGGCCTCTGGTCACGCATCAATCGAATTGGTAAAAAGCCGTCAGATAAGCTGGGTCATAAAATTGCCCAGGCAATGCAGGAACAGGGCGAGCAGCGAGATCGCATGACAAGTGGAATTTACACGTCCACATCACTGGAGGATGGTATTGGTATTTATGAACATGCAATGACCAAAGTGAAAGAGTCATTTCCGGTTTATAAAAAGCTCTATAAGGCAACCAAAGCCCGTGAGATTGAAAAAGCCCATGTATTGAAGCAGATTACGCCTGCTCTTGAGAAAGGAATTATCACTGAAGAAGAGGCGAAAGTAATTCGCGAAACGGAAGCCGCCCGTTTTGATGCGATCTCCGTCGATTCGTTTACACTGGAACAATACAATCGGAATGCGGTAGATCCATCGAAAGGCAAGGGGATTAAGCGAAAGAAAAATCCCGAAACGGATAAAGTTAATATCTAACCCTGTAACCTATTTTACCAATTTTGGAGAGCAGGCGAAAGAGCCAAAGAAAGCCTCGATGCTATGATCGGGGCTTTTTTCTTTTGTGTTGATTCCTAAACAGGCTTCTCTATGTTTGTGAAATTGACATTTTCACACAGCTCTGAAACAGCATTTCAATCGTCAGATTTTTTCTTGTAGAGCCCTTCTGCTTTATTGGCCGATAGCAAGATACCTTTAATCATCGCTGAGCTGAAGCCGCCGTGCTCCATTTCGTTCAGCCCGGAAATAGTACAGCCCCGGGGAGTCGTAACGCGATCAATCTCAAATTCGGGGTGATTGTCCCGGTCGGCCAGTAGTGATGCCGCTCCCTTGGCGGTTTGTGCCGCCATTTCAAGCGCTTCGTGTGCATGAAACCCGATTTCGGTTCCTCCTTGTGAGGCAGCACGGATCGACCGGAGAAAAAACGCAATTCCACATGCGCAAAGCGCTGTAGCTGCAGTCATCTGTTCTTCCATGATGGTGACCGTTTTCCCCACCGTATTGAAAATGGTTTCTGCCAGCTCAAGTGTTTCCCGGTCTCCGTTTTTGGAGCAGATACAGGTCATAGACTCCCCAATTGATATTGCGGTATTTGGCATCGCCCGAACCACACGCATCTTTTCACCAATAATAGATTCAATCTGTGTGATATCAACCCCCGATACAACAGATATTACTGTATGGCTTTTATTATTTAGGGAGGCTTTGATATCATGCAGAACACCATCAAGCTGCTGCGGTTCTACGGCCAGTATAATGATGGATGAATTTTTTACGGCCTTTTTATTATCAGACGTGATTTCAAAACCCTTCTCCCTGTACGATTCAATTAGAGGCAAACGCCGGCGGGTTAATGTAATATCAGCTGCTGAAAATTTGGAAGATGAAGCAAGGCCAACGGCAATGGCAGTACCAATATTTCCGGCACCAATAATGGCAATATTTTTCGACATGATGTTGCATGATTTTAGTGAAATGAGTTTCCCGGTCAGTGGCTAAAGCCATCCCGACCGTTTTATAGTCGGGGCATGTCCGGGGTAAGCCACTTAAAAAGTTGGCCAACTATCATATAAGAGAAAAAGCGTGATTTAGTCAATAAAATGAATGATGATTTCTACTCTTTTATTGGAAGCGCTTTTATATCAAAGTTTTAAAATTATCATATAAAAAAGTTTAAACTTTACTTGAACGCGAGAGTGAGGTTAGCTAAAATGTATAGCTTTATCATTAGTTAATAAGTATTTCTCTCATGCATCTACTCAAATTTGGCGGCTCATCTATGGGCGCCACCGGAGCCATTCGCCAAGTACTATCTATCGTTAAAAAACGGTGTGAAACTGATCAAACGGTTGTGGTGGTATCTGCAATGCAGGGGGTAACCGATCGGCTTCAGTACGTATGCGACCATGCAGATAATACCGATGGCATACACGGTGACGTAATTAGATGGATGGAAGAGAAACACTTTGGTGTTGCACGGGAATTGTTGCCGGTTCAGGCACAAAGCGACCTGATTACCGATCTCAAAATGCTGATCAATGAACTTGAAGATGTAATACAAGGCATTGAGTTGGTTCGTGAAGTAACACCCCGAACGCGAGATTTTATACTTGGATTTGGAGAACGGCTATCTGCAACAATTTTAGCTTCACTGTTGCAAAACGAAGGGGTTAAGGCTCACTATTCCGATGCCCGAAAATTTTTGGTTACCAATGACGAATACGGTAACGCCCGCGTGCTGATAGACGAGAGCAGAGAAAAAATTGATGCTCATTTCACACGAGAAAATCATGCATATGTGGTTACAGGGTTCATCGGTTCTACAATTGATGGTGTTTCTACAACAGTTGGCCGGGGTGGATCAGATTATACGGTAGCTATTTTGGGAGCGGCTCTTCAGGCGGAAAAAATTGAAATATGGACAGATGTTAACGGCTTGATGACTGCCGATCCGAGAAAAGTATCCCGAGCATTTCCCATAAGGGAAATTTCCTACGAAGAGGCGATGGAGCTTTCTCATTTCGGGGCAAAGGTAATTTATCCTCCAACTTTGCGTCCGGCCATGCAGCAGCAAATTCCTATCCTGATCAAAAATACATTCAATCCGGCGCAGGAAGGGACAGTTATACAGAAAGAGATTGCACCATCGCAGAGTTTAATTAAAGGGCTTTCGTCTATCGGAAACGTAACGCTCTTGACGGTGAAGGGGAGCGGCATGATTGGAGTAAGTGGAATAGCCGCCAGAATATTTTCTGCACTGGCACGGGCAGGAGTAAATATCATCATGATAACCCAGGCGTCATCCGAGCATACAATTACGATTGCTGTGCTTCCACATCAGGCCAAACTTTCGGAAGGTGCGATTGCCGAAGAGTTTAAAACTGAAATTCAAGAAAATAGAATCGATTCACCACTGGTGGAAGAGAAGCTCTCAATCATCGCCATAGTGGGTGATAATATGAGAAACATCCCCGGTATTGCAGGAAGAGTATTTCGTGCATTGGGGCGAAATGGAATTAACATTCGGGCGATTGCCCAGGGATCATCCGAACGGAACATCTCTTTTGTGGTAGATCAAACAAACGAAGCGAAAGCGATGAATACACTGCACGATGCCTTCTTCCTCTCCGGGGTAAAAACGGTAAATCTCTACATTGTGGGTGTCGGCTTGATTGGTGGGATGCTTCTGGATATGATTTCCGATCAGTTAAATACTTTTTACGATGATTACCAGATCGATTTTCGGCTGCGAGGTGTAGCAAATTCCCGAAAAATGCTGGTGCAGAAGAGTTCGATTTCTTTTCGGGAATGGCAAGATCAGCTCGATAAACACGGGGAGGAGAGTAGCCTCGACAAGTTTATCGATAAGATGGAAGAACATAACTTGCCGAATTCTATTTTTGTGGACTGTACCGCGAGCAGTGAAGTGGCAAACATCTATCCAAAGGTGCTGAACTCCAGTATATCAATCGTTACCCCGAATAAAAAAGCAAACTCTTCAACCGGGGGGTATTACGACCGGCTTCAAAATCTGGCGGTGCAAAAAAATGTAGCATTTAAATACGAAACCAATGTGGGGGCCGGCCTTCCGCTTCTGGCAACAATCCATGAGCTGGTATCAACCGGCGATAAGGTAGAAAAAATAGAGGGCGTTCTGTCAGGTACGCTCAGCTATATTTTTAACTCGTTTGATGGCAGTAAAAGGTTCAGTACAATTGTAAAAGAAGCCCGGGAAAAAGGATATACCGAACCCGATCCGCGTGAAGATCTGAACGGGCTTGATGTTGCCCGGAAACTATTGATACTGGCTCGGGAAGCCGGTTTTAAACTGGAGCCTGATGATTTGGAGGTGCAAAATCTGGTTCCAAAAGGCGCACGAAAAGCGGAAAGTGTAGAGTCATTTTTTGAAAAACTTACGGAGTTTGATGGTGAATTTGATGAGCTGATAAACAAAGCTGACGCCGAAGACAAAAAACTGTGCTACATTGCCCGTTTTGAAAAAGGGAAAGGCAATGTGAAGTTGGAGAGTATTACAAGAGATCATCCATTTTATGGGCTCACCGGCAGCGATAACATTGTAGCTATTTACACACAATATTACCGCGAAAACCCAATGGTAATAAAAGGGCCGGGAGCAGGAGCACATGTAACTGCCGGGGGAATTGTGGCGGATATTTTACGTGTGGTGAACACCAAAGCAGCGAGTAATGCGGAGTAGATCTGTTCCGATGATGACTCAAATTTTATACACTTATTTATCTGTAATTAAATCATCAAACACATGAACGGTAAACCGCTTCAATCTGTAAAAGTTTTTGCCCCGGCATCGGTTGCCAATGTGGGGTGTGGGTTTGATGTGCTTGCATTTGCCATCAACGGACCGGGGGATGTTGTGGAGATCAGCCGAAAAGAAATCCCGGGAGTTGTCATTGAATCCATCACGGGGGATAACGGAAAACTTCCCTTGATACCGATTGAAAATACAGCGGGACGAGCCGTTCTGGCGTTGATAGACGAGCTGGAACACTCACCGGATTTTGGAATGAAAATCCGAATCGAAAAAAGGATGCCGCTCGGGAGTGGACTTGGTTCAAGTGCGGCGAGTGCGGCAGGTGCAGCGGTTGCCGCAAACGCCATTTTAGGCAATCCCTTCAGCCGAAAAGAGCTTCTTCAATTCGCCCTCGAGGGTGAGCTTGCCGCAAGTGGAAGCCCACATGGGGATAATATTTCAGCCTCTCTGCTTGGTGGATTTGTACTGGTGAGAAGCCATCAACCTCTCGATGTTATCGAACTTAACGTGCCCAAAGAGCTTGTTGTAACTGTTTTGCATCCTCATATTGAGATGAAGACGAAAAATACCCGGCTGATTCTTCGCCGTTCTGTTCAGCTCTCCAAGGCGGTAACGCAGTGGGGAAACGTTGGAGGATTGATTGCCGGCCTCTA
>SKWF01000293.1 GCA_007129085.1 Balneolaceae bacterium
GACCGTTCATCCACTCAATCACCGATGGTGATGGACCCTGTACCGAACCACCACCCACAACCCTCCGCATGGCATCGCAAAATTTTTCGGCTACTTTCTGAACGTTACTCCACGACGAATGCTTAAACTGAAACACCACCATCCTCGAAAACGGCGGATATTGCAGCATATGCCGATCCCGCAACTCCTGCCTCGAAAATGATTTAAAATCGTGCGTTCGCGCATGTTTTATGGCGGGGTGATCCGGTTTCCAGGTTTGCACATACACCACTCCCGGCTTTTCGGCACGGCCGGCACGGCCAGCCACTTGGCTCAACAGCTGGTACATCCGCTCACCCGATCGAAACGACGGAAACGCCAGCTCCGTATCGGCATTGATTACGCCCACAACCGTCACATTTGGAAAATCGAGGCCTTTCGCCACAATTTGGGTTCCCACCAAAATATCGGCACCGCCGTTCAGAAATTGGTTATAAATTTTTTGGTGACCATGCTTGCCTGATGTCGTATCCCGATCCATCCGCAGCACCCGCGCATCGGGGAAAAGCTCCTGCACCTCTTCCTCCACCTGCTGAGTGCCACTCCCCTTTTTATTCAGATTTTTCGACCCGCACTCCTCGCACTCCGTATCGGCACGGCGCGAATACCCGCTGTAGTGGCAGAGCAGAATATTCCGCTTTTTATGATAGGTCAGACTGGTCGAGCTCTCCGGACTTTGCGGAATATGGCCGCAATCCTCACACTGCAGGTACGATGCAAAACCGCGCCGGTTAAACAGCAGAATTACCTGTTCTTCCCTCTCCAGCGCCTTTTCAACTTCACCAAAAAGCTCCACCGTTAACGGCCCACGCATGGCCGATTTGTACTCCAGCATATTCAAGGTTTTCACCTCCGGCATACTTCCTGTCGGTCGTAGTGGCAGATGCAGCAACCCGTGTTTCTCCTCCTTCACCGCCTGCACGGAAACCATGCCCGGCGTAGCCGATCCCATCACAACCACAGCATCTTCCATATTGGCGCGCATAATGGCCACATCCCGCGCATTATATCTCGGGGCGGGATCGTACTGCTTATACGAGGTATCGTGCTCCTCATCCACCACAATCAACCCGGGGTTATGTACCGGGGCAAACACTGCTGATCTCGGCCCAATTGCAATTCGCCTCTCCCCAGATTTCAGGCTCTGCCATGCTTCAAACCGCTCCCGTTCACTCAATCGGCTGTGCAACACCGCAATTTCATCTCCGAAAATCTGGTAAAACCGCTGCACCGTCTGTGGCGTTAATGCAATTTCCGGCACCAGCACCAATCCACCCCGCCCCATCTCCAGGGCGTGCTTCAGCGCATGAATATACACCTCTGTTTTGCCCGACCCCGTTACCCCATACAGCAGATAGCTTTTAAACTTCTCCGCGTCCAGCGAGGCCTTCAGCTCTTGAAACGCACTCTCCTGCTGTTCAGAAAGGGTTTTAATCTCTTCGGGTTGATGAACGCCGTGATCCATTTTTTTAGCCTTCACCGGCAGATCAACCGATTCAATCCACCCCTCCTCCTCAATTCTATTCAGTGTATAGGGTGTAAAAAGCTCATCTGTCAGCAGATCCTGATGCGTCTTCGGAAGTTCCATTACCGACAATTTCTTAAACGCCTGCACCCACTTTTTAGAGCGGTCCGACTCCTCCAAATTTTCAAACACCACTTCCGGATCAACGCCATCAGCCAGCGTCCAATGCTTTACTTTTTTATAGTCTACATTCTGCCGCGGCTGCTCCCAAACCTGAACCCAGCCCTGCTTAATGGCGCGCTTTAATCGTCCCTTATCTTTACCGTCTCTCCACCGCTTTTGCGCCTCCTTCAGCGTCATATCCTTCTCCTCGATATCCTCGAGAAGCTCCAGATCCTCATCCGAAAGTTTTCCTTTAAACCCCGGCTTTATCCGCAGCCGTTTTTCCGATGAAAAGTTCAGCCCCACCGGCAGTGCTGACTGAATCGCTTCTCCCCAACTGCAGTAATAAAAACGGTGAATCCACTCGGTAAGCTGCAGCATCGTCTCACTCATCACCGGCTCCTCATCCAGAATTCTCTCTACCGGTTTCGTCTTAAACGTCGGCCTGTTGCTGTGCACGCGTACACACATTCCAATGGCATATTCATTGCGCAGCGGCACCCAAACTCTCATTCCCGGTTTGATGTCAGCCTGTGGCCCGGCCTCGTAGGTAAACAGACGGCGCACTGCGGTTGGAAATGCAATATCTACATATTGGGGTGATTTCATATGGTGCCAAAGCTATGAAATCTGCCGGGCAAAAGGGAAGTTCAAAGTCACTCAATTTTAACAGCAAAAAATATTAGCCATCAGCCTGTCCAAATCGATAGACAAAATTCAGCCGTACAGAACGAGTTCTCCATCTGCGCTCGCTTTCGGAATAGAATCCGGGTTCATCAATAATAGTGGTACGTCCGCGTGTGTTAAACAGATCACGGACACTTAACGAGAGCGTGGCTCTGTCATTCAACAGATTTTTGGAGATGCCGGAGTTCATGGAATAACTCGAAGATCGCCGACCCTGTGTATTTTCTCGGGGGCCACTATAGAAAAATGATGATTGCAGATTCAGCCCATCCACAACTTCCCACTGGGCTCTGATCCGGCCAAATGTGGATTGGGATGATCGCTGTATCTCTTCATTTTGCAACGTCCCTTCGGTATCAGAAAAATAGTGGTTCAGACTGGTTCTTATCCGCAGCGATTCGCCAAACGTTTGACTCGCTGCAATTTCAGCTCCCCATCGCTCCTGTGTTGAAAGGTTGATGGGAAATCTTCGGGTTACTCCCTCATCATCCGCTTCCGTAACCCGCTCAGTTACACCTGTTCTGTATTGATGATATACCGAGGTACTAACTGATCCCGATTCCCAAAATCGAAGATAGCTTAGTTCGTAAGAATTGGAGTAGACGGGATTGAGCGCCGGATTACCGGTAAAAATATTCCTGGAATCACGATAGTTAGAAAACGGTCGTACATTTCGAAACCGAGGCCTACTTAACCGTCGGCTATAGCTCGCTTGAATAGAGTTCTCATCATTAAACTCATAGCCCACAAACAGGCTTGGAAACAGGTTTGTAAAATTTCTGTCGGTTTCCTCGCCACCTTCAAGTGCCGTTTGAATAACCGTCTGTTCAGCACGAAGACCTCCCTGAACAGAAAAGTCACCGATATTTGTAGATGCAATTCCATAGAGAGCATTTATATTTTCATAATAATCGAACTGAGCAGTAAACTCCGGTAGTACTTGCCAATTTCCATCCACATAATCTTCGGCCATATAATCCTGATCTACCCATCGGAATGACGATCTGGCCCCCGCCTCAATCTCCACAGATTCACCCAACGGGTGCACATAATCTGCACTAAACTGCAGATCTGTTCGATTTCGGTCATTATCAATCCGCTGCTGACCCACGAGAAAGTTATCTGTACGGTTCTCCTCAAAAATAAAGTTATCCTGCTGGCGCGGGTTATAATCTACTTTTGCATCAATCTGTAGAGAGCGGTTTTCATCTTCAAACTCTTTGTCGTACGCCAGCTCAAACTCCATATCCATTCGGCTTTGTTGTTCATCATCCTCTCTAAACACTTCCTGAACCGATGAGCCATCAAATGTCATATCGCTGTAGAAAGTCTCCGTAATATTGTCTCGTCCTCGAACTCTAAAATAGGCAGATGGCGTAAGCGTCTGTGTTTCACCAATAAAAATTTCAGCTCCAACACGAACATTCCCCCTTAATTCGGTGCGTAACCGATCTTGGTTTTGGCGATAGCTGTAGGCCGTGTCAGGAGATTGAAACTGCTGAAATCGATTCTCTTCAGCGGGGCGGTCCCGATAGCGGAATCCTACATTTGCAAACCAGTTTATATTATTAGACAAAAAGTTAACGTTCGAAGAGACTCGGTTATCGCCCGGAATTCCGGTACGGCCAATTACAGAGCCGTTAAAACCTGCAATACGATTTCGTTTTAAAATGATATTTATGACACCGGCATCTCCTTCGGCATCATAGCGCGCTGAAGGATTTGTAATAACTTCAATGCGCTCGATACTTTCGGCCGGAATTGCCGCCAGGGCATCAGTGCCGTCACTGACCAGAGCAGATGATCTGCCATTGATTAATACACGTACATTTTCGCTTCCCCGCAGGCTTAGATTGCCATCAAAATCAGTTTCAACAGATGGAATATTATCAAACAGATCCAGTGCCGTTCCGCCAAAAGCGTCCAGATCGTCATCAGTCCGATAGGTTCTGCGATCGAAATTCATCTCCATCTGTGGCGCCCGCGATTCTACAACAACCTCATCTAAATCAGCAGTTGATGAGGTTAGTTCTACATCGCCCAGATTCAAATTCTCTCCTTCTCCAAGTGAAATCTCCTGCTCGTAGTCTTCATAGGAGACATAGCTAATTCTGATTTCGTAATCGCCCGGATCAACAGGAAGTAAAAAATATCCGGTTTCATCCGTAACAACACCACTTAGCGGTTCAACGCTATTCGGCTCAAAAATTGCCACAGTAGCTGAAGCAATCGGTTCTCCTTGTTGATTAACAACTTTCCCCTCTACAAATGTGTCGGATTGAAAAGCCTCTGCAATAGAGAAACTAAATAGCAGTATAAAAACAGATAGTACTGTAGATCTTATTGTCATAGCTAAATACTGAGAATTCTTATTTAAATATCAGCAGTAGAGTAACAACACAGATCTGTTATCGTTTCCGCTTTTACATGATTAAACACTATAAAACATATAAAAACAGTTCGAATTTGATGTAGGTCAAGGGATTAAAAAATCTCAGTTCAATTCGGAATAGGAGTATTTTATCTCTCGATATAAAAGTGATATGAACTTATTTGAATAGATTTTATCTTTGAAAACTTAAGACAAGCCGGAGTAGCTCAGGGGTAGAGCAATTCTCTCGTAAAGAATAGGTCGTCGGTTCAATTCCGATCTCCGGCTCACAAAATTACCATTCTATCCCATTGAAGAACTGCTCTTCTCAATAATTTCGCCCTCTTGAATTCCATCACCGGCTGCGGGAAATTCTACATTAAATTCTGCTCCCTCTCCATAGGTGCTTTCACAGCTTACTTCTCCACCCATGGATGTAACCAATTTTTTAACAATGTAGAGTCCCAAACCGGTAGATGTTTCATTGCCTGTGGGGGATGAAGATAGTGAGCTAAATCTCTTAAACAATTTCTGCTGATCTTCATCTGTCAATCCCGGACCCTCATCTTTTATTGATATACGCACTGTATCTCCCATTTTTTTTGAACGAATCCACACTTTGCTTTTTGGTGGCGAGTATTTGATGGCATTTGAAAGAATGTTATCAAAAACTCGAATCATTGTGGAAGAATCACAAGTGATGGGAACTTCATCATTTTCGAGTTGTGGAATGAGCTCAATCATTTTTACTTCAGCGGTTTTTTCAAAATGTTTGATCGATTTCTGAATCAGATCATTTACATCCAGCTCCTCTAACTGCAGCTCAACACCGCCATTTTCCACTGAGTGTATATCGAGCATGTTATTTACGAGATTCAACATGCGATCAGTAGAAATCTGAATAAGTTCAGAATACTCCTCGATGTTCTCTCTATTCGGCTCTTTTTCACTTTTCAGGAGGGTTGTAGCCGTTAATATAACTGACAGTGGATTTCGTAAATCATGCGCCGCTACGCTTATAAAGTCATCCTTATCACTGTTGAGTTCGGCAAGCTCCACGTTTTTTTCATCGAGCAGACGATTGGCCTTTTTCTTTTGGCGAAATCCAAAATATAGTATTCCACTAAGCAGAACCAACAACCCCAAAACCGTAAACATGAAATTGCGAAGAGTCTCCTGCTCCGAAATTCGTGCTTCATTCAGGGCAATTTGCTGATCCCGCTGCTCCACATCAAACTGCACCTGCATTTCATTTAATTGATTTGCGCGCTGTAAGTTGCTTAGTGTATCACTCATCTGCTTGTAAAGCTCAAAATGGTTGAGTGCTGACTCATAATCTTCCAACGCTTTATAAATACCGGCAATTAACTCATGTGCATCACTAATTCGCTCTCTATTATTTTCTCTTTTTGCTAATTCCAGACTTCTGAAACCGTACTCCAGAGCCCGGTCATAATCTCCAAGATCATCATAAAGCTGGCCGGTAAACAGATTTGCCGTAATTTGGTGTACGGTGTATCCTTCTCGTTCGAAATATCCGTCTGCCCGCTGCAGATAATCTAACGCCTTATCCATCTCTCCTCTGTTTCGATGGGTATTACCAATATTTAAAAGAGCTATGGTATGTATAACGCTATCTTGTGCAACCTCAAGCGATAAATTTTTTGCCTCATGAAAATATTTAAGAGCAGAATCGTAGTTACCACTGCGACGTTTAATCACCCCAAGATTATTAATTGAGATATAAGCTTGTTCATATTCACCCATCTCTCTTCGAATTTCAATACTCTCCTCAAGGTAATCGGCTGCTCGGTTATACTGTTCTTGCTCAAGATGTACTAAAGCCTTGTTATTGGTAATACCGGCCATTCCGTCTTTATTGCCAAGCTCGGTCTCAATTTCGAGCCCAATGAGGTAGTGCTCCAGTGCGTGTTCATAATCCCCAAAATCGAGGTACTTATTACCCACCAAATTATGTGCTTCGGCTTCACCCTCTCTGTAACCTAGTTTTTCCGCTATTGCCAAAGCTTCAACCCCGGCGGAGAATGACATTCGCGAATCGCGCTCTCTCATTTCATTTCCGATCGCCAACAGGCTATCCACCCCGGCTCGTGTTTCCGGAACGCCGGTAAAAGCTCCTAAATTTTCATCGTACGCAATTTCAGATATCACCTCGGATTGTTGATATCCGAAAGAAGTGGGAGGACTTATTACTTCTACCCCTACAAATAGAAGTATAAATCCAAAAAGTAGCTTTTTGCTCATATAAAGTTGAGCTCTATTTACATGCTAATTTATAAATGGCTTTAATTTTAACCACGTTTATTTGATTGAATATAGTATAAATAAACGGCTTTCCATCATCCACATCACATTTCGGCACAAGGGATTACAAATTTTTATATCACACTTTCGTACAACTTATTATAAATTTTATACTTACCCTCTAACCCAAAGCATTACATTATCCTCCAGCACGCTTAGTGGTACACTTCCACTCAGTAAAATCACGTCGTGGAACTCACGAATATCAAAATCATCACCGAGCTCTTGTTCCGCCATTTCTCGCAGCTCTCTGATTTTTATTTCACCCATTTTGTATGCCAGCGCCTGCCCCGGCCAGAAGATATATCGATTTACTTCGCTCCGAATATTATGCATCGAGAGTGCTGAATTTTTCGCCATAAAATCGATCGCTTCATCACGGCTCCACCCTTTTGCGTGCATACCCGTGTCAACGACCAGTCGAAGGGCGCGCCACATTTCATAGCTGAGCCGACCGAAATCACTGTAGGGATCTTCATAAAATCCGGCCTCAAGCCCCAGCCGTTCGGAGTATAGTGCCCATCCCTCGGTAAATGCCGTAAAGCCCGCTACGGTTCTGAATTTCGGCAAATTGTCCAACTCTTGCTGCAGGGCAATCTGCAGGTGGTGACCCGGCACGGCTTCGTGTAATGAAAGTGCCTCCACCTCGTACAGCGGACGGCTATCCAGGTCATACGTGTTCACGGCGTAATACCCTGCCCGTGTGCCATCGGCTGCTCCGCGACTGTAGTACGCCGTTGCCGTTCTTGGGGCTAAATGATCAGGAATAGGACGAATTCCATACGGAAGTCTCGGCAGGGTATTAAACAGTTCGGGCAGCTTGCCGTCCATTTTTTTCAGCACATATGCGGTCTCTTTCATCAGTTCTTCGGGCGTTTCGGCATAGAACTGAGAATCGGTTCTTAAAAACTCTACAAACCCGTCAAAATCATCATCAAACCCTTCTTTTTCCACAATCTCCATCATCTCTTCGCGGATGCGCTCCACCTCACTTAATCCCGTTTCATGAATCTCCGCCGGGGTCCGTTCCAGGGTAGTGTACCGTTCAACCAGGTGCCTGTAATACTCATCACCGTTCTGCTGATCGGTAATACCAATCGATTCGGCACTGTTTGGTATATACTCATCCCGCAGAAAATCGCGCAGATTTCTGAACTCGGGAATTACCGTTTCTTCCAAAATTTTCACAGCTTCAGTTCTTAACCGCTCCCGATCTTCATCTGCTATTCTACCCGGGAAATCTTCAAAAGGTTCAAACAGGATATGATCCTCGGGGTTTTCTGTGATGTTTGACTCAATCGACTGCAGGTAATCATCAAACACAACTTTGGGCCGAACAAAACCAATCTCCATCCCTCTCTCCATCCGCTCTACGTAACCTCGATTGTAAGCCGGAAACTGACTCAGCCGGCTCAGGAAATTTTCATAATCCTCGGTGTTATCCAGCGGAACCCGGTTTGATAGATCTGCGATCGTTGCGTGATAATCCCACCAACCATTTAACGGCAGCAGATGATGATTCAGCTCATACGCCTCAATTGAATTTCTGAGCTGAATCTCAAATATATCGTAGTTCAACTGATCCCCCTCACTGAGTGATTCCCGCACCAGCGATTCTAACCGCTCTAAAAACTCCATCTCATGTTGATACTGCCGCTCCAACGCATCAAGCGATGATTCCGGCAGACGATCATCAAACCGATGGTCGCCCTGGTTGGTTGCAAAAAGCGGATTGGATTGAAGGGAGTATTCCCAATGGTCATCCAGCAGATCATGAAATTGATCTTCGGCGGAGATACAGGAGGTGAAAATGAGCAGCAGAATTACCGGTAATTTTTTAAGCATGATATGGACTTAGAGAGTTTACGATCATGCTTAATTTACGGGCAGGAATTTACTTAGACAAAAGTGGTCATTCTCGCTGTTTAATCTCTTCGTACGTTCGGTCCAGATCGAGCATTGGAGCCGGATAATCACTCCCTATATTCACCTCGTACAGTATCTGTTGATCCGGGGTCATTTTGTAAGGCTCATGCACAAATTCAGAAGGGAGATTGGCAAGCTCCGTCAGCCATTTTCGGACGTACTCCCCTTTTTTATCGTATTTACGGGCTTGATTAATAATATTAAAGTATCGATTTCGCGGATCGTGCCCCACCGTAGAGTTGTATGCCCAATTTCCCCAGTTGCTGCAGACATCATAATCGATCAGTTTAGATTCAAACCAGGCTGCGCCCCATCGCCAATCAAAGTTCATGTTTTGCGC
>SKWF01000010.1 GCA_007129085.1 Balneolaceae bacterium
CATCAAACGGATATTCCCCGGTAATAGCCGAAGCACCAAACGGCTGTGTCCATTCCGGCCCGCCAACCGCTATCATTCCAAACACCAGCATGCTCTGCAAAATATTCATCTGCACAATTTCTTCTCCGGCAGAGATCCCACCGGCCGTTACAAATGCAGCCCCGATTTTATCTTTCAAGGGTTGATCCTCAAATGGCCAAGACGCTATAAACCGAGACACTTCCGGTGTGACGTTGGCATTATAAACCGGACTTCCCACAATAATCGCATTGGCACGCATCAAATCATCGTCTGTGGTTTCACTCGTTTTCTGTTTTAAAACTTCTACACCCTCTACGGATTCTGCTCCGTCAGCCACCGCCTTCGCCATCAATCCGGTATTGCCGGTTTGGCTGTCGTACACAATCAGTACATTTACCTGCGAAACAGCCGTTGCGGGCAACATTATCAAACCGAAAATTAAGAGAACGTATTTCATCATATATAAAACCAATTTCTAATTTCCGAAGGGTATCGATACCCCAACCCACGGCAGACCGATAAATCCACCTGCTAAAGACAAGGGGCGTCCCAGCCCAAAATCCACAGCTACTCGCTCTGTTGACCATCTTAAACCGCCAATCGCGGCGCCACTTCCTTCAATACCCGGAAGAAAGTATAATTCGCCCAGCAGATACAAACTTCTGCTCGTTCGATACATCCCGCTAACATTTACCAGCGGCGTATTCGACCAATCGCGTCCGGCGTATCCGTATCCCAAACCAGCCGATAGATTTCTGTCTCTATCTCCATATGTGGCTGAACCGTACAGAAGGCCGGCTCCGCCCGATCCACTCCCAATAACACCACCAAGCATTGCACCGGCAGCCAAATGAACATTATCAGCTACCGGAAAAGAAACTTTCGGCAAAAGCCAAGCCGGTGTTTCACTTACACCTAAAAGAAACATTGGTACAATTCCCCCGCCGATAGACACACGGTCTGTAATTCCATAATTCACGTTATTAAAAAATATCCAGACGTTTTGATAGTACCCTTTTCCCTTCCCTAAACTCAGCGCATTCGGAGCAAAAAAGTACCGGGTTCCCTGCGTATTTTCATACCAATAGTTACCGTTCTGAACTCTCGCACTATCAATAACCCTCAGATTACGAATATTACTTTTTTCAACCGCAATTTCCCCAATTCCCTCAACTTTCAGCACGACTTTTTGGTCATCTTCATCCACTATTTGACCAACAAACAGATTTCCATCGACTGTTTCAATTCGAACAGTCTCCCCGATTCGATCTTGGCCAACCGCCTCTCCTACAGTCAAAAAACAGATAGAAAAACCCAAAAGTATCAGCGCAACTATTTTTCCTCTCATACTGATTCGAACTTTTTTTGATATTAAATTGAAACTCAACACACAGATACAGTGATTCTGTATGTAAAAATCAAAAGCATTGTAAGTTTACATATAAAAATTGACCCGTACACCATTTTCGTGTTTATTAAATGCGAAACTAATTTATCAAAAGACATGCGCATAAATCGGACCAAAACGGATAACGGATCGCGAACCTGGCTGCAGGTTGGCAGCAAAAAGTATAGACTGAATAGAATCATCTTTTCTATTGTGATGATCCTCGCTACACTATCCGTAATTTGGCCGGGTTACGCGCTATTTTCTTCGGCCACACCACTTATTTTGGGACTTCCGCTATCCTTCGCATGGATTATTCTTTGGGTTATTATCGGCTTTGCAGCCATGCTGGCCCTCTATTTTTCAGATAACAAAGACCCGGAAACAGACTGATGGAGACCGGAACCATAATTCTTATCGTTGTTGGGCTCTACCTGCTCATTTCACTGCTGACGGGAATCATACCATCGCTGAATATTTCCAAAAGTGTCTCCGGGTTTGTAGCCGGCGACCGCAGCATGAATGTGGTGATTCTCTATTTCGTCATCGGGGCATCCATTTTTTCCTCTTTCGCATTTTTAGGTGGCCCCGGCTGGGCATACTCTCGCGGTGCTGCAGCATTTTATATTATCGCCTACGGGGTGATTGGTATTGTGCCCCTCTACTTCTTTGGCCCGCGTGCTTGGCGGCTGGGAAAACGATATGGATACGTCACCCAAGCCGAACTAATTGCCGACCGGTTCGACAGTAAATTCCTCTCCATTATGCTGGCAATCTTAAGCGTTGCGGTGTTTATCCCGTACCTGACCCTTCAGATGCGCGGAGCCGCTTTTGTGCTAAACGTTATCAGCGAAGGAATGATCCCCGAATGGGCCGGTGCAGCCGTAACCTATGCCGTTGTGCTGGTCTACGTCTACTTCAGCGGCGTGATGGGCGTCGGCTGGTCGAACGCCTTCCAGGGGATGTTTATGATGGTGCTTGCCTGGATATTGGGACTCTACCTGCCAAATGCACTCTATGGGGGAGTCGGCAACATGTTTCAGGAGATCATGGCCACGGGTCATCAGGCGATGCTGCAGGCCCCCGGCCTGGCCGCTGATGGATCCACCTGGAGCTGGTGGGGATACAGTTCAGCCGTCATAGTTTCTGCCGTGGGGTTTTCGGTTTGGCCCCACTTTTTTATGCGGAGTTTTGCGGCAAAAAGCCCAAAAACCCTCAGGCTCAGCGTGGTTCTCTATCCCACATTTTTGCTCTTTTTAGTTCCCATTCTCCTTATCGGTTTTTCTGCCATAGTTATGTTCCCGGGGGTTGAGCAGGCCGACAGCATTCTGCCATACGTGCTGATGCAGCTCGATCTCCCCGCAGTAGTCATCGGCCTTTTTTGCGCCGGTGCATTGGCCGCTTCCATGTCATCCGGTGACGCCATTCTCCACTCAGCGGCATCCGTTGGGGTGCGCGATGGAATCAGTAAAATGCTCCCGGCACCCCCTTCCGATAAAAACGAGCGGCTGATGATTCAAATCCTGGTGCTGGTTATCGGGCTCATCGCTTATCTTTTTGCTGTTGTGGTAGATATCTCCATCGTGGCACTGCTGCTTGGTTCATACGGCGGAGTCGCTCAAATTTTCCCGATCATTTTTGTGATGTTCTACTGGAGCCGCGCCACTAAAGCAGGAGCCATTTCCGGTCTCATGGGTGGAATTATTGTAAATACAATCTTTTTGATATTTCCTGAATGGCAACCAATCGCCATGCACGAAGGGGTTTACGGCCTCATTGCTAACATTATTCTGCTTGTTGGGGTAAGCTACGCAACCAATCCCGACCCCAAAGAGACCGTAGATAAATTCATGAACACCGGGTTGTTGGATAAATAAAAAGTCCCGATTGATTTGCCCTACCGAAACATGGTATGTCTATACATCTCTAAACTCTGCAGTTCAGTCAAAATTTGCCACAAACTCAAAATCAAATAAAGATACTAATAGACATACCATGTTTAAAAGATCCGCAGTGGCGCAACGGCGATGAAGATTATGTACAACGGGCAGCTTGCCCGTTGATCTATCTAAGCTATAAGTTCTAATTCCGTCATCCGCCCCCCGAGCCTGCATCTCCTTCTGTGGATCAACGATAAACACTCAACCTTCTCTTTTGTTCTTTCCAAAACTTTTGAACGGTCAAAAGCATCCAAAATCCGCCGGCGACTGAACCGCTCCGGCTATATCGCGGTCTGTCTCCTTCGACCGAAGCTATCGATGGTCCGTTTCTTTATGTAATAGATTAAAGTTGAGAGCCGGTACGATAGCTTCCTTCGGTCTCAGTCGGACCACTCAATTTACCGCCTCCACGGTTCAGAGGCCGGTTTAATTTTCTCTGAATAACCGATAACAAATAACCAATAACTAAACAGGAGCCCCCATGTATACTTGATTCGAAAATGCTTATTCTAACTCCCGGTTGCCGTCAACACCAAAATTTCATCATCTACTATGGAAAAGAACGCCAATACAATTAAAGTTTTCGTAATATCCTTCACGATCTTCTTCATGATCGACCAATACTATTTTGAGCAGGGTTCTCTCGTAGTAACTCTCTTTTCGTCCGTTCTTTCCGGGCTTACCGCCGCTTTGATCTTTATCTTTTTAAAAGCAAAAGCCGAGAAGAAGAGAGAGGATGAAAATAATCAATCATAGGTCGCTCTATACCTCAGACTTTAATTCTTCATTCCGCCGCGCTCGATCAATTCTTTGGCGCTGGTCAGGGCCGAATCGGTAATTTCTTCACCACTCATCAGGCTCGCCACTTCGTGGATATGCTCTTCATCCGAAAGCGGTACAATTTTGGTGATGGTTCGCGCTCCCTCTTCCACTTTTTCCACGCGATAATGTTTGTGCGCCTGGCTGGCAATTTGGGGCTGATGAGTGATCGCCACAATTTGGCAATATTCGGAAAGCTTTCGCATCTCGCGACCCACTTTTTCGGAAATATTTCCGCTGATTCCCGTATCGATCTCATCAAAAATCATCACCGGCAGATGGTGCTCTTTCGCCAGGATCGACTTCAGCGACAGCATCACACGACTAACCTCACCGCCCGATGCAATTTTCGCGAGCGGCTTCGGCTCCTCTCCTTTATTCGTTGAGATATAAAAGCGCACATCATCACACCCATCCGTTGCACACTCAATCCGGTCTCCGTCCAATTCAAACCATCCATTATCTGATACTCTCCATGCCACATCCACTTGGAATCGGCCGTGCATAATGCCGAGATTTTTCAGCGAATCTACCACCTCGTTCGACAGCTGTCGCCCCACTTTATCGCGCGTATCATGCAGGTCTACCGCTGCTTTTTTTAATGCCTCAGCCTGTTCTGCTATCTTGCCTTGGATACGCTCAATCTCCAGGTCAAAATTTTCGGCTACATTCAATTCTGCCTTCACATCTTTGTAATAGCTGATCAGCTCAGGTATTGAGCGCTGATATTTTTTCTGCAGTCGATTCAACTCCGCCTGTCGCTGACGAAGAGTCTCCAGCCGCTGCGGATTAAACTCAATTCCGTTTCGATACCGCTCGGCAAAATGAACCGCCTCCTGTATACTAATTCGCGCCGTATTCACCTCTTCCAAATAGGTATCAAACTCCGACTCAATCCGCGCCATATCCTCCAGGTGCAGTTTGATGGTGTTCAGCATCTCCATCAGGCTGATATCATCTCCATTGCCAATTTCGGCAATCGCCGCCGCTTTTTGATCCAAATCCTCGGCATTATCCAGCAGATGCATCTCTGCCTCCAGCTCCTCCTCTTCATGAGGGTCCAGCTCCGCCGCCTCCAGCTCTTTCACCTGGAACTGGTAGAGGTCGGTCTTCTCTTTAAGCTCCCGCTCCCGGCGTTTCAAATCACGCAGCTCTTTTTGCAGCTCCGCCATCTTTCGGTATTCGGTTTGATATGCTTTCAGCGCGGGCTCCACAGACTCAAATTGATCGATCACCCCGAGATGATTTTCATCCTTCAGCAGCATCTGGTGATCGTGCTGCCCGTGCAGATCCACCAGTTGATCCCCTACCTTCTTCAGCACAGAAATATTTACCGGCGTATCGTTGATGAACGCCCGGCTGCCGGATTGACGAATCTCCCGACGCAAAATCAGCTCTTCACTTACTTCTACCGCATTTTCATCCAATAACTCTGCCAGGTACTCATTTTTCCCGACATGAATTGTCGCCTCAGAGATCGCCTTCTTCGCACCCTGGCGAATCACTTCCGTATCGGCACGCTCACCCAAAATCATATTCAATGCACCAATAATAATCGACTTACCCGCACCCGTCTGACCGGTCATGATATTGAGGCCGTTCTCGAACTGAACGTCAAGTTCATCGATAAGAGCAAAATCTTTGATGTAGAGCGATTTAATCATGGTCTGTAAATTATGAATTGGAATTTTGAATGTTGGAATTCTTTTTGCTCCAAAAACTCATGTTGAAAATACACATATCAATCGGAACATTCATCAGCCCTTATAACAGACTTCAAGCAGCTTTTACATCATTGGTTACGACCTGCCTTATATCCCGTTTAGGCATCACGATCAGTAGCTCACCAAACGTTCCTGCGGAACGTAACACTTGGCTAGGTACCCCTCACTTTGTTACCGACGATTCGTCCCGAAGGGACGTTTGATTGGTAACTCGACCCGACATGAGTAATGTGATGCGTTCCACAGGAACGCTTGGTGACAGCAAGAATTAAAAAAACCTCCAAAATTACGCCCCCGATTTTCCAGTCGAACAAATTCAACATTCAAAATTCCTCATCCCTCTGTTGTATGAACCTCCCCGGGCGAACTCCTTACAAATTAAGAATAAAGTTTTTCAGCAGATGCTACATCCATTGCAATCAGCAAAACCTTAAAAAGTAACCCCAATACTTAAACCGCCATACGGTACAGCCCGCTTAAAATTGATTGCGATCAATGGCGTAAAACCAACTTTAAAAAAGATACTCTCTTCCTTTTTTTGGTGTCGAAGTCCAATCGTTGTGTTGTAAAAAAGAGCGGACAAACGGTTATCCCCATTTTCATCATCATCAGTAAAACTGAATATCGTATCTATATAACCAGCTGTAACTCCTAAACCTGTTTCAAAATGCCATGGGCCGTCTCCCCAAAGATATTGGGTCCCAATATGTGCAGAGCCAAACAAAAAGAAATAAGTCAGCCCGGCCCTGCCCCAGAGATTTTCTGTAAATCTGCGTTCGTAGTTTAAACTATATAGCAAGCCTGGTCCACCCAGTTCTAAATGAATCACATTCTTAACCGGTTCAACGAGCTCTTCTTCATCAGGCGTTTCAGTACCTTGCTGTGCGGTTTCCTGAGCGCTAAGAGTTTGAACTCCACTAAGAACAAGCACAGTTAAAAGGGCGATGAATAATCTCTTCATAGGTTGGATTTTGAGTGTTTAATGTACTCCAATACATTTAGCCCGCATCATTTCTTGATGACTAAAATAGCAGCTGATAAATAAGTAATTTTTTTTAAATCACTATAATTTACTGTGACAGATCAATCTTCACTTGACAAATTCTCATATAAACTACCGTCACAATAATACCTACAGCCAGAATCAATCCTTTTGAAAGTATTTCTCCGCCATTCAAAAAGGTTGTAAACCACGGCTCGGCAAACACCAACCCTGCCAGGGCGATCATCAACCCGAAACTTTCCGGCAGGCGGTAGGGCACATCCATCACTTTTTTGCTGTAAATACCGAGTGTGGTGGCCATCGCTCCGTAACTGAGCAGCGTTGCCGTGGCTGAGCCGACCATTCCGAATATCGGTATCAGCGCAAGGTTGGCGATGACGGTAATCACCGCTCCCATCAGCGTAATTTTATAGAAAACCTTCGTTTTTTCTTTGATGAATACGCCCGACGAAAAGTTGATATACCAGCCGTGGAACCAGTAGGCGAGCAGCAGGAACGGCACAATTTCGAGTCCGCCCCAGTAGGCGCTGTCAATTAGTGTAGCCTCCGTGCCGGGAATGGAGATCGCCACAATCTGCTCTTTAAACAGAGCGACCACCATAAACAGGAGAGCCGAAAACAGGTTATACCAGATGAACGCCCGGCCAAAAAGCTCACGGGAATCGCCGTCTTTGGCATGACGCATAAAAAAGGGCTGCCACGCCATCCGGTACATCTGAACCACCAGGAGCATAAATACCGCCAGTTTGTAGCAAGCGTTATAGATCCCCACAATATCCTCCGGAGTGGTGCCCGCGCCGTAGAGCCGTTCGGCATTGGCAGGATCCATACCGTTCAGCAGAAATCGATCCAGCATCTCATTGATCACAAAACCGATTCCGGAGGGGACAAACGGCCAGCCGAATTCAAACGCGGTTTGCACCCATTTTTTACTGAATGATCCTTTCAACAGATCGGCCGTAAAGATCCAAACCAGGATGGTCATCACAAATGAACCGGCCAGGTTGGCAAGGAATACCGCTTCAATGCCGAAACCGAGACCTAAAATCAGGTAAAAGTTCAGCGCCAGGTTAATGAGCACGTTCAGCGTTTTAAGCGCGGCAAAAAGGTAGGCCCGACGTGTTAATCGAAGTTCCGCCATCGGCACAATGGAGAGCGTATCAAACCAGAGAATTCCCAGCATCAACAGAAATATCGCTGATGTCTCCGGAGCGAGGTTCATCAAAGGTAGCAGGGCCGGCATAGCAAGGTAGAGGATCAAACAGAGCAGCGAAGCGAACGCAAACAGGCCCAGCTGCAAAGTTTTAAAAACATTCGGTGCCTCTTTGCGATTTTCCGCATACCGCAGGTAGGCCGACTCCATCCCGAATGTAAACACCACGTTCAAAAATGCGATAGCTGCATACACAAGCCCGATAATTCCGTACTGGGCGGTATTAAACACGCCGGTATGCAGCGGAACCAACAGGTAGTTGATAAACCGCGCCAACACGCTGCTGATGCCGTAAACAAGAGTATCGGAAAAGAGCTCGCGGAGTTTACTCAATCGATCAGGATTTTGCGCTGAGTTGTTGTACCGCTTCTACACCAAGCAGGTAGCTGTTTATTCCAAACCCGGTGATAATTCCATCCATCGCCCTGCCCGTAATTGAGCGTTCACGAAATTCCTCGCGGGCATGGATATTGGAAAGATGAACTTCCACTTTTGGTATATCAATCAATTCCAGGGCATCATGAATCGCCACCGATGAGTGGGTAAATCCACCCCAGTTTGCCACAAGACCATCAATAGTGCCGCTTTTTGCCGAATGGATCGCATCAATCAGATCTCCCTCGTGGTTGCTCTGAACAAAGATAAAGTCAATATCCGAATATTTTTCCCGAAGAGTGTTTTCGATATCGGCCAACGTGTTACTGCCGTATTGTTCGGGGTCACGCTTCCCCAGATAATTCAGATTGGGTCCGTTTAGCACTAACAGTTTCATAGCTGAACCTCGCGGGAAATTTTCTCGGCAATTGCGGCCATTTTTTCATCTTTAATCGAAATAGAGTGACCCAGCGATACATTTTGTGACTCTTTGTAGATCGGCACCAAGTGAATATGAGCATGTGGTACTTCAAGACCCTCTACTATAACTCCTGTTCTGATTGGAGAGAGCGCCTTATCGATTCCGGCCGCAACTTTTTTTGCAAAAAGTGTGGTATCGGCAAGAAGTTGGTCATCCAGATCAAACAGATAGTCGACCTCTTTTTTCGGTACCACCAGC
>SKWF01000267.1 GCA_007129085.1 Balneolaceae bacterium
CAACTTTACCATTTACCTTAACGCGGCCGGCACTTACGTATTTATCCGCATCACGGCGCGAACACAACCCGGAGTGGGCTATAAATTTATTAATTCTCATCTCCTCTTCGGCCTGCGGCTGTTGATCAGCAGTCGCCGGATTTTTCATAGATCCGCGGGCACGTCCTGATTTTTCGCCACGTATATGGCCACCCCTGTTTTTCGGGCGTTTCGGCTTATCAGCAGATCGTTTCTTCGGCTCTTTACCCGGTCGTTTATTTCCGGGAGTTGAAGGGCGGTCTGTTTTTGCCGAACGTCTCTTGTTTGATGGGGTCGACTTCTTTTTCCGATTTGAAGCACCGGATTTCTTCTTCCGGTCTGAACGGTCCGATTTCTTATCAGACTTGTCGTCGTCCGACTTCATTAATGGTTTCGGGTTAAATCTTCGTTTTTTATCTGACATAAATACTTGGTACTAAAATCTAATTGTTAAAATGTGCGGACTGAAAACTCTCTGAGTTCAAACCAATCCGGGTGCCCATGGTCGGTATTAATAATAATACCACCAATCAGGGCTACTTTGTTTCCTTTAAAATGATCTGATGTTTTATCCACAAGTGTCTTAATTCGTTCATCAATCCGTTCAAACATTCGGTTTGTTGCAGGTATCAATGGATCACTGCTTTCAATTATTGTATCACGACTATCGGACAGTTGTTCCGTTAGTGTCCACTGCTGGTAATCCAGTTTTTCATCAATCTTATCTTCATTACCATCTTTAAACGTTCCTAAAACGCCCATCAACGCACCGCAACAGCTGGTTTCAAGTGTTTGCCCGGTTCGTACAACTTTCCCGAGATGATCTTCCTCGGAGATTCCAATATGCGGTCCATACAGAATAATGGCAGAACCATCATCCGGAACATGTCCTGCAAATGCTTTTAACCCGGTTAATCCCGTAAATGGGAATCCGGCCAACCCTCCAATCTGGAACGGTTGTTCGAGTGCAACATAATCTCTGAAATTTGTAGCCGACTGAATTACTTCATCACTACAAACGGATGTTGCCAGAATGGTTTTCTTGTTATCAAATCCGTGTTTATCGTTCAGTTCTTTCATTAGGCGAGAGGTTACAGCTTTTCCCTCTTCCGCTTTTGGATAGAATGATTTTATAGCAGATTTAGCAGGCACTTTTCGTGGGTTTTTTGGTTTAAAGTTGCAACCTTAAAAGTACCGCTTACAGTGATCAATTCTAAATTTTTACCGATCGATCACTCTCGCTCATCATTTCCCGTATCTTTTCTCAGGATCAAAGGATTTCTCCTTTATAACATATTCCAGATCACCGGAACTATCTCTCTTGACCGCCCGATAAAAACAGCTTCTGTACCCGTTATGGCACGTTCCTTCTCCTTCTACATTTACTTTTATCTGTATGACATCCTGATCACAATCAACCAGTACCTCTTCTACCTGCTGTGTCAGCCCGGAGCTCTCTCCTTTTATCCATAACTTCCCGCGGCTTCTGCTGTAATAAGTGGCTTTGCCGGTTTTAATCGTCATTTTCAGTGCTTCCCTGTTCATCCAGGCAAACATTAACACCTCTTTCGACTCAGAGTCTACCGTAATGCACGGTATTAATCCGTCGTCATTGAACTTCGGAGCCAATTTTTTTCCCAACTCAACCTGCTCGCTGTTTTTTCGATCTGAAAATAAATTTTCACTCATCGTCTTTTTCCTCGTTTGACTCATTTCGTTTTGGAACCGGATCGTATCCGGAAGTTCCCCACGGATGGCATTTCACCAGGCGTTTCAATCCCATCCATACACCGATAACTGCCCCCCATTCACGGATGGCTCCAATCATATAGTTTGAGCATGAAGGTGTATGCCGGCAACTCGGACCCAAATATGGCGAGATTGTGAGCTGATAAAACCGTACAAGTTTAATCAAAATCCACTGAACAGCCTTTTGGATAAGCTCAGGAATCGACTTTCGGTTTCCGGTATTTTGGGTTGATGATTTTTCCACAATTGGCTCTAAACCTGAGTTCAATTCTAAGATTTCAAAAAAAAGCTGAAGTTGTAGGAAAAGTGCGTCATCCCGCACTCGATGCGGGATCTCCATCGTTGGTAAAGGCAGGAGATGCCGGATCTAAGTCCGGCATGACGTTAATAAAACGTATAATACCATAATTAACGCCCTTTTAAGACAACCTCACTTTCAAGCACCTCAATAAGCACATTATTTATCGAACTCCGATTCTAAGCTCAACCAAAAAAAGACTCCTAAAGTTTACGCATCGATTTCGTAGGTGGTTTTACCGCTTTTATCATCCTTCAGCGTAATTCCCATCGCCTTTAAATCGTCCCTGATTTTATCAGAAGTAGCAAAATCTTTGTTCTCACGTGCATCTGACCGGATATCAATCAAAAGCTGAATCAGATCATCAGTTTTTCCACTGTCTGACGATTCATCCGCTTTGAGTCCTAAAATATCAATCACAAATACGGTAAATGTCTCTTTCAGCTTTTCAAAAGCTTTTGGTGATATCGCGCCTTCGTCAAGTTGTTTGTTGTAGAGTGCGTTAATTTTATTCACCATATCAAACAGAACGGCAAGAACTTGGGCCGTATTAAAATCGTCGCTCATTTTTTGGAAGCAGCGATCGCACATCTCTGCAATCTCACTGTCCATCGAGCCTACCTCCGAATTTTCGGAAAGCTCTATCTTATCCAAGAGCCCAAGCGCATTCATTAATTTCTGGTATCCTTTCTCGGCTGCTTCAAGCGCTTCGTTGGAAAAGTCGATCTTGCTTCTGTAGTGCGATTGAAGCATCAAAAATCGAACAATCATCGGGCTGTATGCTCTGCTGAGCAGATCGTGCTCACCGGAAAACAGTTCATCAAGCGTAATAAAATTTCCGGCCGATTTACTCATCTTAGCGCCGTCTATTGTCACCATATTATTATGGATCCAATACTTGGCCGGATCGGTACCGTGGGCACCACGGCACTGCGCTATTTCCGCTTCGTGATGTGGAAACTGCAGATCCAATCCACCACCATGGATATCAAACCGGTTTCCTAAATATTTGGTGCTCATTGTTGTACACTCAATATGCCATCCGGGAAAACCATCGCCCCACGGGGAGTCCCACCGCATAATATGTTCGGTAGCAGCTTTTTTCCAGAGTGCAAAATCGTGCGGACTCTTCTTCTCGTCCATTCCTTCGGTATCACGGCTGCCGGCCTGCAAGTCTTCCAGTACCTTACCGGAAAGATCGCCGTAACTGTTGGATTCGCGATACTTTTCGAGATCGAAATAAATATTTCCATTGACCTCGTACGCCAACCCATTTTCCAGAATTTTTTCCACCAGCTTAATCTGCTCGATGATATGTCCCGAAGCTGTAGGCTCAATATCCGGACGTTTGCAGTTCAACGCATCCAATCCTTTATGATATTGAATGGTATAGTGCTGAACCACCTCCATCGGTTCAAGCTGTTCCAGACGAGCCTTTTTGGCAATTTTATCCTCACCGTCATCGGACTCCTCATTTTCAAGATGGCCGACATCCGTAATATTTCGCACGTAACGTACGTCATATCCACGATTTTCGAGGTAACGATAGATTACATCAAACGTGATTCCCGCCCGGGCATGGCCAAGGTGAGGATCACCATAAACAGTGGGGCCGCAAACATAATAACCCACATGTGGTGGATTCAGAGGCTCAAACGGTTCTTTTTTACGAGATAGCGAATTGTAGAGTTGAATAGGAAATGGTTCCTTTTCCGACATATATTTTTTTAGTTATCCGGATTACATCTCGGCATCAGTGTGGATGTAATCAATAAAACGTTGTTGAGTTTCTTTCTGCTTAAACGAACCGCGATAATTCGTGGTAACCGTTGTGCTCTCGCGATCCTTAATTCCTCTTGTTGAAACACAAAGATGCTTACTTTCTATATATACGGCTACATCTTCCGATTCAAGCGCACCCTGAAGCTCCTCTGCAATCTGGAGTGTCAACCTCTCCTGAACCTGTGGCCGACGAGCGTAATAATCAACAATTCTGTTAATTTTTGATAGGCCAATTACATCTTTCCCGCTTCTGTACCCAATGTGAGCTTTACCAATAAACGGCAAAAAGTGGTGTTCACAAAAAGAGGTTACGTTAATATTTTTCACGACTACCAAATCTTCATAATCGTATTTATTCCCGAATTTCCTGGCATCCGGTTTGTTTTCGGGATTTAACCCTTTAAAAATCTCCTTCACATACATTTTGGCAACACGATACGGTGTTCCTTTTAAACTCTGGTCCTCCATATCAAGCCCCAGAGCATGCATTATGTGATAAAAATGCTCCTGAATCTCTTCGATCTTTTCATCGTCACTTAATTCAAAAGCATCGTCTCTCAACGGAGTTTGAACTGATGTGGAAATATGATCTTCGCCAATATCTTCAGCATCGGAATGATTTAATTCCAGCTCATCCAACACACTTTTTTCTTTACTCATTCTACTTCAATGCGGTTATACGTATAATTGTTTTCAGACTCTAAAATTACGGCTTATCACAGCAATTTCATAATTGAGCCCTCCCCAACCCATAATAGAAAAATAGGGTTCCCGGTGGGTTGATGGAGGGGCTGGCAGCTTTTTACGACGCTTTACGCTTTCTAAAGTTATTGATGATTCCACCATCGAGCAGAGCCTGCAGCTGGCGGTCACTCAACGTATGTACAGCGGTAAATTCCGTGCCTTTTGTTACGTTTTTCACCACAACCTGTTTACCGGCTTTCAGCTGCTCACGGATATTTTCAACTTTTATGATATCTCCTTGGTCTATGGAGTCAAAATCTTCCGGATTTTGAAACTCCAAGGGAGCAATACCGAAGTTAATGAGATTTTGCCACCCTATACGGGCGTAGCTTTTTGCGATTGCTGCCCGCTGGCCTAAATACCGTGGCGCAATAGCTGCATGCTCCCGGCTCGATCCCTGCGCATAGTTTTCACCGGCAACAACAACATGTCCGCCGGCCGACTCTTTCGTTTCCATCGCCCGATCGTAAAACGATTCATCAACTACACTGAACGAAAATTTACTGATCTCCGGGATGTTACTTCGAAAAGGCAATACATCTGCTCCCGCTCTAAGAATTTCATCTGTGGAGATGTTGTCTCCCATTTTTAGAAGCACAGGCACTTCAAAATCCTGCAGCTCTTCAAATTCCGGCAGCGTTGAAATATTTGGCCCTTTCACAAGCTCTTTTTTCTCATCATCTCGGGTAGGACCAATCAACATATCCCGGTTGATAATCATGTCGTCCAACTCCTCGTATTTTGGATACTCCATATCGTATAGATCTTCCAAATCACGTGGATCGGTAATCTTTCCGGTCAGCGCTGATGCAGCAGCCGTTTCTGGGCTGCACAAAAACACGGAGTCCTCCTTTGTACCCGATCGATCAGGGAAGTTACGTGGAACGGTTCGCAGGCTATTTCGGCCTGATGCCGGGGCTTGCCCCATTCCAATACAACCGTTACATCCGGCCTGATGGATACGAGCTCCTGATTGTACAAGGTGAAGCATTACACCCTGTTTTACCATATTCTCGATAATCTGCCGCGATGTTGGATTTACATCAAAACTGACCTCATCACTAACTCTCCTGTTTTTCACTATTTCGGATGTGATCCAAAAATCGCGATAGCTTGGATTTGCTGATGACCCAATATACGCCTGGTAGATATCATCACCGGCAACCTCGCTAACCGGAACTACATTACCGGGGCTGCTTGGCAGTGCTATTAGCGGCACTACATCATCAAGCACAATCTCTTCATGGGCATCGTACGTAGCTCCTTCATCCGCTACAATCTCTGTGTAGTCCTGGACTCTGTCTTGCTCTGCCAAAAATCTCTTGATTTCTCCATCTGATGGAAATACGGTTGTGGTAGCGCCCATTTCCGTACCCATATTGGCAATTACGTGACGATCCATGGCCGATAGCTCATCAACTCCGGGTCCGTAATACTCAATTACGTAGCCTCGGGCACCTTTCACATCATACCGGCGGAGCATTTCGAGCACCACATCTTTGGCGCTTACCCAATCCGGGAGTTTACCTGTTAATTTAACTCCCAGAACTTTCGGCATCTTCAAATACATCGGCTCACCGGCAATGGCAAAGGCCACATCAAGCCCGCCTGCTCCGAGTGCAAACATTCCCATACAGCCTGATGCCGGCGTATGACTATCCGATCCTGCCAACGTTTTTCCCGGTTTTGCAAAATGTTCGGTATGTACGGGATGGCTCACTCCGTTTCCCGGCTTGCTGTACCAAATTCCAAATCGCTCAGCTGCAGATTTTAGAAACAGGTGATCATCCGGATTTTTAAAATCGGTTTGCAGCAAATTATGATCAACATATTGGCAAGAAACCTCTGTTTTTGCTTTATCAAGGCCCATTGCCTCCAATTCAAGCATTACCAGCGTACCCGTCGCATCCTGAGTTAACGTCTGATCTATCTTGATTCCAATTTCCTCACCCGGAGTCATTTCGCCATCTACTAGGTGAGACTGTATCAGTTTTTCTGTGACATTCAGTGGTTTAGCCATAATTTCGGGTTTTAGATTCTTAACTATCTGTCTACTAAAGGTTTATAAATAGAAAAAAGTTCACAATTAAATAACTGAGCTAACACCTATGCTGTAAAGGTGTAATTAAACCATAAATTTTCCGAGAAGAGGTTGTTTTTAGGTTTTTTCGCCTATTTTTTTGTTTATTTGGGTAAGAAAAACTACAAGATTATGAAATACAACGATTTAATTGATCAACTTTCGGAAGCAACAGATCTGCCCAAGAACAAAACAAAGTCTCTTGTGGAAGAATCTATGTCTGTACTTCAAGATCAATTAAATGAGGGAAAAGGAGTTACAATTCCCAATTTAGGCACCTTTTCTACTAAGGTGAAAGAGATACGAAAAGTTTACAGCCCTCATCATAAAAAGCATATGATGGTTCCTCCCAAAAGGGTTGTGGATTTTACACCTGCTTCCGGGTTAAAGGAGAAATTGAAATTTGTGGAGCCTGAAGATGAGTGAAAAGATCACTTTTAAGGAACTGATCGAACAAATTTCAAATGAGACAAAGCAGAGTCAAAACTCTACAAATAGCTTTGTTCATGAGCTTGTTCAAATCATCGAATCCGGGTTGGAAAACTCCGGGTCGGTTAGCATTTCCGGTTTTGGAAAGTTTGAGCTGCGCTGGATGAATGAACGAAAAGGACGTAATCCACAGACCGGCGAAGAGATTACCATTCCGGGGCAAAATAAAGTGGTATTTAAGCCCTATAAAAAATTACGGGAAGACGTAAATAGGCCATATGCCAGCATGACACCCCGAATTTTGGATGATCAGGATGAAGAGTCTGACCAGGAGCATGTAGAAGCTGAGGATAAATCTAAACCAATTTCAGCACCCGCACTAAACGTATCGAGTTCAGTATCATCCCGGAAAGGAGAAACACCGAAGGAAGATGATGGCGAATCGATGCTTGTGGAGAGAAGTAAGCCAAAATCGGATAGGCCACCAAAAGCTAAACCGATAGAAAAAACATCGCCAATTACCACATCTATGAAAGATGAAAGGGATATGGCGGAATCTGTACAAAAAGCCGGTAATTTTAAATGGTCGTATGCTGCAGCTTCTATAATTGCCGCGATTGCTCTCTTTGCAATTCTATTTATGATGTTACGCCCCGGCCCCACTACTGAAACTGCTCAAGAGCAACAATTTGTGCCTACAGATCAACCCGCACAAACACAAACAGGTACACTGCAACAAGCGGAACCTCAACAGGAGGCTGACGTTGGAGCATCAGAGCCGGATCAACCGGAATTCCTTTCTCATAACATAGAGGCAGGAGAATCTTTATGGAATATTGCTCAAGATTATTACGATGATCCCTATTTATGGCCTTTAATCTACGAAGAAAACCGAGACAAAATTAACAACCCAAATGTAGTGATGTCAGGTACCGATCTGTCGATACCTGTAGTTGAAGATGCTAATAACCTTACGCGTGATGAATCGGATAAGGTAGCAAATGGATATCTATCGCTTTACGAATGGACACTATCGCATGATTCTGACCAAGCCCGATATTTTTTATGGGCTGTCGGAAAATTTTCACCAGAAATTCTCGACCAGGCATCTCAGCAGGTCGAACCGGATGATTTGGCATTTGCCAAACGCCGATAAAAAATCCAAACCTATTCAAAACAGGAGTAATTATGATTCGCCATATCGTTATGTGGAAACTAAAGGAAGAAGCAGAAGGAGCCACTAAAGAGAAAAATGCTCAAAAACTTAAACTGATTCTGGAAGGGCTCAGAACGAATATCGATGAAATTAAGTCGGTTGAGGTTGGTATTCAAACCAATCAAGATGATGAAGATGGATTGGACGTTGTTCTCATTTGCGACTTTGAAACCGAGCTCGATTTCCAGATGTATACACGAAATGCTCACCATCAAAAAGCAATTAATTTTATCGAGTCAGTCGCCGACAAACGCTATTTTGTTGATTACAAAGTGGACGTTTAAAGCTGATAATGTGTACATATAAAAAATGCCGCCTTGATTAAATCGAGGCGGCATTTTTTGTTTTAAACAGATTTAATTGCCTTACTGTTGGCTTACACAATCACCTGCACAGAGTGAAACGCTTGGCAAATTTAATACATCTACGCGTGGAATTTGAGCATCAAATGTCTCCTCCATTGCACGAAGAAACTCATTCGCCAAAATAGCGTTACCACGTTGATTTGGATGAACTCCATCGGTGGAAAATACTCCATTCGGGCTAAAGTCAGGCTCTAAAAACGTTCCGGATACGTTGATTCCCGGTTGACTTCCATCCATTCCAAATATCTCGATAAATGCACTCTGATCGGCGTTAGTATCGTAAAATGCCACCCTATCGCCATCACTATTTGCTGATGCTACAGCTCCTTCGATAATGCCATTAAACTGGGCGCGAGCTGTTTCAATTTCAACGATGTTTTCAGCTGTAAGTACAAACTGAGCGGGCAGTGGAACTACAATACCAATTTGTGTACCGGGGCTTCCTG
>SKWF01000292.1 GCA_007129085.1 Balneolaceae bacterium
AGCGCCGGGTAATTCTATGCTCTTTTTCGAGCGGTTGATAGGGATCAGTGACTCCGCTCATCACTAATGTTTCGGGCTGCCATGTTTTTTTGGAGAGTGTTTCCCGTAACAGTTTGGGAGCATCAAATTTTGCCACGATTTTAGTTTCAAAATCGAGGCCGGCCGACATCCCCAAAAATTCGTGTGTGGGTCGTGCGTAACAGTATGCACAGCCGTGCTCGCAGCCGCGATACGGATTCAAGCTCACACCAAACGGAATATCCGGACTCGTATTGGTGGAGATGATCTTTTTGGTATGATCGTTTAAAACCTTGGTTTTCGGTTTTTTCAGCTGACCCGTTTCCTGGTCAATCTCATACTCCAGGTGGGTATCTTTAAAACGATTTTTGGGATTTTGCGCCGCGCCGCGGCCTCGGAGGGGTTGGTAATTCATGAGGGTGCATATATTTTACACATATATTACAAAACGGCACTCCTCTTCGCAACAGATATTTGGTCCGGACATCAAATTTAAGCGCTACAATCTTCACCCCAAAAGCTGTGCAAAAAGAACGAGTATGAAGAAGATTCCCCATTAACTCCGTCATGCCGTGCCCCACATTTATGCTGAATTTATTTCAGTGTAGCATCTCCTTCTACTGATGGAGCTATAAGTTCAGAAGGAGACCCCGCATCTCCGTTCCACTTCGTGCCTGCACGCAGAAGTATATTCACCTTGTTGCTATTCATCTGAAAGGTTTCGGCACGCAGGCGTGCGGGGTGACGCTCTTTAGAAAACCTATACTGAATTATTTCTCACTAATCACTTCTCTCGTTGTTCGATCCACTTCCAGGATCAGATCTTCGCCGTAAACCGATGCCGGAGTTTGATAGCCCGGCTTCCACTCACCGCCACGAATCTTCTCCGCAATAAGCAACGACGTAATGGCGGTCAATCGATACCCCTCGAGTGTAAGGCATCTTGTCTGAATACTTTGGCCGGCACCATTTTTAACCTCACCCCAAATAACGCTAACTCCCTTCTCTCTTGATTTTTTCCCCGGCCCTTTAACATTCTTGCTGATCCGTTTTTTAATCAACGATCGCACAAATGATAAACGTAGAATTGGTGCTATCCAGTTGGAGATTTTCAGCCACCGTATCTGCGATTTTTTCATCGCCGTATAGACCACGATATTTTCAATCCCGGTTGTAAAATGTGCTGTGGAGACATCACCCCAGGGAATAGATGCCGTAGTTTTTACTCCTTTCCCAAAATCGATTTCACGGGTTTTGTACGCTGCCGGGACGGATGTGATTTCACCGTCTTTTCTTATTGCTCCTCCGTTCCCCATATTTTCCGCCATGGTTTGAGCCGTACCGTGCGAAACGCCGCCGCCCAAGCCCATAAATGCCAATTCAATTTCCGTTGCATCAGGCATCTGCTTTTTTAGAAAAAGTGCCATGCAGTCTGTCGGTACTACATCAAACCCGGTGCCGGGCATCGCCATTATTTTGGCGGCTTCAATCTCTTTGCTTTTCGATTTCACTCCTTCAAACACCTCAATTTCACCCGTAATATCGAGGTAGTGGCACCGATTTCGAATGCAGGATTCGAGCATCTTTTCCCACGTATTTCGAAACGGCCCTGCACAGTGAATTACCAACTCGGCATTATTCAACAGATTATCCATCTGCAGCGGATCTTCGAGATTGGCTGCCATATAATCAAGCCCCAACTCAGCCGCCTGCTCTTTCAGTTTTTTCTCGTTTCTGCCCGCGAGGACCGGCCGAACATCCAGATCTTTTTCCGATATAAGTTCAGAAATTAACCTCCCCGTATAGCCGTAACTTCCGTAGATAACCCATTTCTTCGCGCTCGATTCCTGACTCATATGCCTGTTTTAAAAAATTGATGTTGAGCAAATTTAGTAGCGTATATTCCGTCACCTGTTGCTAAATATGACGAGTATTGTGTTTCTTAAATCCGTAACACACTGGGGTCGATGAAACCAATCAGGTAGGGAGAACAAATTAATCGAGAGATTAAATCGGGTATGTGAAAGTGTTATACAAACTCTTTAATCGCCTCTGTAATCACACCAAAACAGTCTCGCAACATCTGTTCCTCTATAATCAATGGCGGAGCAATTCGAACCAGTGAGTTGGAGTGGAGAGTCCAGCCGAGAATTATGCCACGATCAAAACAGTACTCTACAACCTTTTGAGTCAACTCGGCGTCACGGAGTTGGAGACCGAGCATGGCACCGCGTCCGCGAACTTCTTCGATTCCATCACCTTGCAGCATTTCAAAAGCGATCTCTTCTATTTTTTTAGCCTTTGCTGAAAAATCATCACTTAAAAGCGTTTGGAGGTTCGCATGCGCTGCGGCACAGCTGACCGGATGTCCGCCAAAGGTGGTTACGTGATTCAGTGGTGGATCGTGCTTAAATGCTTCAAACCGATCGCTGGAAGAGACAAATGCGCCCATCGGCATTCCACCGCCCATCGCTTTGGCCAGGCAGAGAATATCGGGAACTACATCGTAGTGCTGGAAAGCGAAAAGATCTCCGGTGCGGTAGAACCCCGTCTGAATCTCATCAAAAATCAAGAGTGCCCCCATCTCGTCGCAAATTTCACGAACCATTTTCAGCCACGCGGGATTTGCGGGAATAATCCCTCCCTCCCCTTGAATCGGCTCCATAATTACAGCGGCTACATTCGTGTCAATTTTGTAGAGTTGCTCTACGTGGTTAAAATCTAGAAACTCCACATCGGGCAAAAGTGGTAGATAAGGATCGCGGTAAACATCTCGCCCGGTTACGCTTAATGAGCCGTGAGTATCGCCATGATAACTGTTTTTAAAAGCCAAAAATTTCGAACGTCCTGTCGATTTCTTCGCCAGTTTAAGCGCCCCTTCGTTTGCCTCGGTTCCGCTATTCACAAAGTATACACGATCGAGCGATTCGGGCAGTTGATCACACAAAAGCTGGGCAAATTGACTCTGTGGTTTTTGAATAAACTCCCCATACACCATTACGTGCAGATGGTGATCGAGCTGCTCTTTTATCGACTTAATTACATTTGGATGGCGATGCCCCAAGCTGCTGACCGCAATTCCGGAGATCAAATCAACGAACTCTTTGCCATCCGTTGTATAAATCTTGCATCCTTCCGCGCGATCAATTTCCAAGCCCATCGGCTCGCCGCTCGTCTGTGCGATATGGCGGTAAAAGGATGTTTTAGGGTCGGCCATAAAATCTCTCTACTATTCTAATTAATTATATAATACCAGCATTACGATTTCGGTATATGTTACAGAACAAGCAATTAAAAAAGAACTTTTAACTCTTAAAATCTGCTAGTTTATAACTTATTACAAAATTGCCGTGCCCCATACATCCACTCGATCTACTTCTGAGTTATGCCGCTTTGCCACTCATCAATAGCCTGCAAAAATTCTTTCTGAATCTCTTCTCCTTTATCGTCGGCGTACCATTTATGGAGATGCTCAGCAACTTCCTGGTATGCCATTTCACTTGATCCGCGCAGTGTGTTATACAGTTCTTGGGCCTTTTGTGGCCGCGGACCCCATTCGCCAAGTACATCCAGCGTTTCCGCATCCAAGCAGATCAGCTTTGGAATCGACCGGCTTTTGCCTTGATATAAAAATTGGTCCATAACATCCAGGTGTTCATCCCGCAGAATAAACTTCAGATGTATATTGTTTGTTAAATCCGCCATTTTTGCAATAATTGGTACCGATTGAGCTGCATCTCCACACCATGCTTCGGTAATCACCAACCAAATCCATTGGCGATCTAAATTTTGTAACCTTTCGGTAATCTCTTCGTTGAGATCGGTGCGTTTATCGTGTCGTTTCATCCGGTGCACATTCATTTTGGTATAATGAATCATCGCATCGGAGTGATTTTCACCGGTCGTTTTTCCTTGTTTTAGTAGATCATCTGTCATCTGCCGATACTCATCATAGTTATATGCATCTTTAATGAGTTCTCGGTCGATTACTTGTTCTTTTACGTCAGTCATGCCGTCCGTTTATTCTTAGATTAGATTTTTTGAGCTAAATTTTTAAAACCAGCCGTGTTCAATAGCATTCAGTACTATAAAGCATAATACAAATGATAGGGATGCCAGAAATTTCATTTTCATAACAATTTTATACTCATCATCATTGCCTTTCAATTGTGCAATAATTTTGGAAAGTAAAATTCCTGATACCGTACAACCAACAAATAGTAACATACCGTAATATGGACTGATAAAGTACATCACCAAGATGATAATAAAGCTACCGACCGTAAAGTTACCCACAAAAAACTGCTTTACTATTTTAAACCCATATGTAAGGGCGAAGGTTTGATCTCCCCTTCGGCGATCTTCTTCCACTTGGTAGACCTGCGAAACCGGGTAGAGCGAAAGAAGAATCAACATCGCACCAACACTCCCCAAAAATACCATTGGTGTGATCTGTCCGCCCGCCGCTAATGTTCCCAGCAGCACAGAGTTCAATCCCGTACTGACACCAATAGCGATAAGGCTTCGAAGAGGGCGCCCTTTCCACCGCCCATACGGTGAGGAGTAGACCCAGAAAAGAAACAGGCTAACCAGGTAAATCCCGGCATAAATTATGCTAACGGCACCTGCCCACATCAACCCGAAAAACATAAACGCAAGGGAAAGTTTATGCATCCAGGGTTTCATTTTTGGTGGATGTTTAAGTCCGCCAACAGGGCCGGTGTCTTTATCCCACCAAGAGTTGAAAGCGGTAGCGCCGCCAAAAAGAAGTACGTGGACGTTTAAAAACTGAATCAGATATTGCATGATGTCCATTTCGCCGGCAAGCACCCCTCCCATCAAATATCCACCGGAGAGGATAAAAATCTGGTAATGGAGCCGCAGATGGAGTATAAAATGGAGGATTTCTTTCAGCATGAACGGGTATTTTTGAAAAAATATAGTAAATGGTTTATGGTAGATGGTTGATAGATTTATTCAATGAGTCTTAAAATTTTTGTTGTGAATGATGTACAAAAGCTAGAGTAAAAATTGAGAAAATGATTCATGCATTAATTAAAAAATTGAACCATTAGAATACGGCAATTATTAAACCATCTTCCATTGACTATAATCAATCTACCGAAAAATCATGTTCAAAAAAGACATGCTAAAAGACGATACGATTCTTATTACCGGCAGTGGAAGTGGGTTGAGGCTCTCGATGACTCATTAATTTGCCGTTTACATGGCAGTGAAAAGATCGGTATTTTTCAGTTATGATTGAATCAGCAGCAGCACAGAAGGCCCGAAAATCTATTCCTCAACCAACGTGGGAGAACCAAAAAGTTCGCCATGAAGAGAGCGTAGGTGAGATTTTGGATCCATACTTAAAGAAGCGTTCTGAGCAGAAAAAAGATCCTGTTCTCGATTTTCTTTTCGAGTATTATAAATTTCGCCCCTCCCACCTGAAACGCTGGTCGCCCGGAATAGGAGTTGTTCTTGAGGTGGAAAATGAGGAGTTACTGCCAAAAATCAGCGAGTTTTCGATCTCCGGTTCAACAGCATGGCTTAATCCTGATTTCTTTCCCCAAAAAAGAGAACGTGCAGTGCGGTGGATGTTAGGGCTGCTCGAAAATACCGACGACTCCAAACCGTTTTACGGCTGTTTTGGCATGCACGAATGGGCGATGGTGTACCGGGCTGATAAGGTTCGCCACAATCAAATTCCACTGCGCCTTCCTGATGAAGAGATTGCTGAATTTGTGGAATCACGACCACTGCTCTGCACCCATTTTGATGCTTTCCGATTTTTTACTGAAAAAGCGAAACCGTTAAACCGAAATGAGTTGAGCCGTGACAGTTTTCAGGAGACGGAGCAGTCGGGGTGTATCCATACGAATATGGATCTATACAAATGGGCATATAAACTTCATCCGTGGGTATCGGGTGAAATGGTTCGTGAGGCGTTTTTCCTGGCTAAATTTGCCCGCACTATTGATATGAAAGCAAGCCCATACGACCTTCGTGAATATGGGCTGCAGCCAATTAAGATAGAGACGGAAGCCGGGCGAAAAGAATACCTGGTGAAACAGAAAGAGATCCATGAAAAGGCGGTGCCTATTCGCAAAAAGTTGATTCAGCACTACCGAAAAATACTGGAACTTGTATCCTAGCTCAGCTTGTATTAGTCATTGAGAAACGGCAACGAAATTTTCCCAAGTGTAAGTCTTTTTCCATCTGGCAGTTTCCATCCCTCACCAGCCACAAGTTCATTGGCGAAAACCGAAAACAGCAGTGCCTCTTTTGCATCGGGATCGATTCCTATTTCGTTTGATGAAAGAATATCTACTCCATCGAGCTCTTCGGCCAGCCATCTGATCATCGTTTTGTTGTGCCATCCGCCACCACTTACATACAGCGATTTGGGCATGGGATTTACATTCTCCCTGATCTCCCTTGCAATTCCCCACACGGTAAAACGAGTTAGCGTAGCTATCAGGTCTTTCGCACTGAGGGAGACCTCATGCGTTTCTATCTGTTTTTGCAACCAACTGTAAGAGAACGCTTCGGGACCCGTAGATTTTGGTGCATCAATTTTATAGAAAGGGTGTTCTTTCAGCTTTTCAAGAAACTCGGGCTGTACAGTTCCTGATGCCGCTATTTCTCCATTTTCATCAAATGTTTTGCCCGGAAACTTGGCCATTACAGCCGCATCAATAAGTGTATTTGCCGGTCCTGTATCCGTTGAAAATGGAATATGTTCATCCGGTGTTAACCACGTAAAGTTTGCAATACCGCCAAGGTTCAACAAAATAGTGGGTTGATGGGAGGCTTTAACCAAAAGCTGTTCACCCAGTGGCGCCAGTGGAGCCCCCTCAAATCCGGCCGCAATATGTTTTTGGCGGAAATCAGAAATCGTAACTACACCGATCTGAACAGCAAGTTGATCTCCATCCACAAGCTGAAAAGACTTAGCGGGATCATCGGCCGACTTCGGCAAATGCAGCACCGTTTGTCCGTGGCTTGCAATCAAATCAATCTCAGGATCACCCCATTTTTCAAGCTGGTTTTGGATCAACTGAACCCACTCCCGCTCAAGTTCTGACTGTAGCTCCAAAACGTGGGCAATTTCTGCGGTTTCATCAAACAGAACCGCTTGCAGAAGCTGCTTTAGCGGAACTGTATAATCCACCGTTTCAAACTCCATTAACTTGCAACGGGTATTTACGCCCGATCCTGAAATTTTACTCAGCGAGATATCCAGCCCATCAGCGGATGTGCCGCTCATCAATCCCAAAACTATTCGGCTCTTCTTGTCGGCAATATTTTGTAGTAAAATCAGTGATTGGTTCATGAATAATCATTCTCTATTTTTCGGAAAAATTAATAAAAATTAGTGTAATGAGTGACAAAAACGATATAGATGAGATTCAGGCGTGGCAGGAAGATGTGGAATATCTGGTAAAAATTCTGCAGGAAAGTTTTGAGTCTACCGACTCCTCCTATTATGTAGATGAGATGAACAATTTTCTGTACGTAGAGCTGGAAGGTTTGAGCGATTACGATGAAGAAGAGATTGTAGAGATAGCCGGTCCGGTGTTGGAAGAGTTGGATATGGATTTTGAAGATATCATTCTTCTGCCCCTCAGCGAATAAGTGACGTAACAAAACTCGAAGCGCTTCCAAATAAGGTTTCAAGGTCAGTTGAATCCTTCGTATTTTTAATAAAATTGAATTAAAAAAGAGAAATAGATGTCATCAGTTCATACCGGGTACACGTTAAATTGCATCATGTGTGGTGCCGAAAATGATGAGCAAAAAACGTCCACTTATTGTACAGAGTGTGGTGGGGTATTACGGGTTGATTATCATAAGCCCCGAAAAGAGATTCAGTTCCCACTGAAATCCATTGTGCCTGACCCGATGCGCACACACGAAACTGCACTTCGTAGATTGGACCGTTTATCCGAGGAGTATGGTGCAGAACTTTACGCCAAGCTTGAGTTCGATCATCCAACCGGATGTTTTAAAGATCGCGGCAGCTACATTGAGGTTCAAAAGGCAAAAGAGCTGGAAAAAGATGCCATCTGTCTCGCCTCAACCGGAAACATGGCGGCTTCTGTTGCAGCATACTCAGCCTATTTTAACATTCCTTGTTACGTTTTTGTGCCGGAACAGACATCCGAAGCGAAATTAGCCCAGGCCATTATTTATGGAGCCACCATCGTGCGAATACAGGGTGACTTTACAAAATGTGAAGAACTCTGCCGTGAATTTGCAACTTCAGGCAACTATTATCTCGCCGGCGATTACGTTTTCCGCGAAGAGGGACAGAAAACATTCACCTATGAGCTGGTAAATCAACAGGACGAGCCTTTCGATTATATCTTTATTCCCGTTGGTTGCGGTACAAATTTCAGTGCGATCCACAAGGGATTTAAAGAGATGAAAAGTGCCGGGTTAACCGATCATATTCCCCACATGATTGCCGTTCAGCCCGAAGTCAGTTCTCCGGTTGTACAGGGTATTTTTAAACGTGAAAAGATTGTACACGAAAAGATGAACACCATGGCTTCATCGGTGGCCACATCAAACCCGATAGATTTTTATAAAGTATTGAACGCCATCGATGAAACCGAAGGTGAAGCTTTAACGGCTACGGAAGATGAAATTCTTGAATCACTACGGGAGATGGCTATCCGGGAAGGGTATTTTACCGAAACAGCCTGTGCACTTCCACTGGCAACATTTAAGAAAAATCGCGAAAAATTTGCCGGTAAACGATGCCTGCTGGTATTAACAGGCACCGGGTTGAAAGACGCACATTTGATTGCCAAGCACTCATTAACACCACCTGTACTTAAGCCGGATTTAGATCATATCCACAGCTATATCAATTCAGGTTATGTAGAAATTCAGAAGCAATCGTTCGGAAAATCCCGCGACAATCTGCTGGCCAACTTAAAGATGAACGAAAATCATCAGCGGCTTTATGAAGAGCATATTGAACGAATGAACAAACGAGGGAAAACGCTCAAAAAGAATGAGATTGAGTACCTCCATACCATGTTGATGAACGAAGAAACCGACCTCGAGTTTCCCGTTGAAGTACTCGACTACAAA
>SKWF01000083.1 GCA_007129085.1 Balneolaceae bacterium
TATATCACAAATGAGCAGTGGCCGTAAAAAAATAGAAAATCCTCACGATGTCGTAGCTGTGGGCGATATCATCAATGTAGAAATTAAAAATATTGATATAGAACGGGGACGAATCGGGCTCTCCCTGGTTTCATAATAAACGTCATCGCGGACGGGTCAGGGTATTATATTTTATGGAAACCTCAACTCGAACACTGTCATGCCGGACTCCGATCCGGCATCTCCTACCACTGCACTGCTCCTTTTACCAAGCAACGATGCGTCATGAAAATAATTAGTATACCCCGGCTCTCCGTTATCACTGCGGCCGGGGAGACTTAAGAAGTCGAAAGCACAATAAGGTATATCAAAACATTGAAATGAATTCACGTACATTTTCATTATTTTTATGAAAGCAAAAGTCTGCCGATAACAATAGTAAAATCAATTATTTGCAACAAACCATTTAATCCAATTCCATGAGTACATCTACAAACGCACAAGAGATTGAACATAAATATCACGTTCCGGTTTACCGGCGATATCCCATTACGCTGGAACGTGGCGAAGGATCACTAATTTGGGATACGGACGGTAATGAATACCTGGATATGCTTGCCGGTATTGCCGTAAATAATACAGGGCACTGTCACCCAAACGTAGTAAAAGCGATTCAAGATCAGGCCGAAAAGCTGATTCATCCATCCAACTTTTTTTATACGGAGATTCAGAGCAAGCTTGCAAAGTTGCTGTCTGATCTATCCGGCCTGGAACGAGTCTTTTTCTGTAATAGCGGTGTTGAAGCTCTTGAAGCAGCACTGAAAATCGCTCGGAAGTATGGCAACAACTCAGGCAAAAAAGGAGATATCATCGCCGTTGAGCGTGGTTTCCACGGCCGATCGATAGCAGCTATTGCACTGGGGAAGCCTAAATATCAGAAAGGATTTCAACCTATTCCCGAGGGATTTAAAACCATTCCTTTTAATGATATTGAGGCGCTTGAAAAAGAGATAAATGACGATACCATCGCATTTGCCTGTGAACCGATTCAGGGCGAAGGCGGTATTCATGAAGTGAGCGGTGAATACCTGAAACGTGCCCGTGAGCTTTGTGATAAGCACGATGTGCTTCTCATGTTTGATGAAGTTCAGTGCGGAAACGGCCGAACCGGAAAATATTTCGGATTTCAACATCATGATGTGCAACCTGATATCATCGCCACGGCAAAAGGTCTTGGCGGAGGATTTCCAATCGGTGCCGTAATGGCAAGCGAAAAAGCAGCCCAGGCGCTTGATTACGGAGACCACGGAACAACGTATGGCGGTAACCCACTCGCTTGCGCCGCAAGTTATGCAGCGGTTCGTACCATCCTGGATGAAAATTTAATGGATAAGGCCACCGAACAAGGGAAATACCTGATCAATCAAATCCGTGAGAAAACTGAAGGGTTGGGTGTTGTTAAGGAGATCAGAGGAAAAGGCTTAATGATTGGCGTAGAATTAACTATTCCTGGCAAACCTGTTGTGTTGGAGATGCTTGAAAATGGAGTCGTATCAAACGTAACGATGGATACTGTCATTCGCCTAGTACCCCCGCTGGTCATTACAAAAACCCAGATCGATCACTTTGTGGATGTGTTTGTAAAAGCACTCAAAGCGAATAAATAGTCATAAATTTAGATCTAAAAACTAAAAAAGGGACTCCGATTAAGAGTCCCTTTTTTAATATCAGCTATTCTTAAACCAACTTATTACCGCTTCTTATTTCCAATCGTATTTGTCAGGAGCCGGTACACATTATCACTGCCGGTAATAAAAAGTTCATTCAAATCTTCACCACCCCATTCGAGGTTTGTGATCTGTTCGTCAAATTCAATAAGATGAAGCTGCTCTCCATCCTGATTAAAGATTGTTAATCCATTAGGCCCAGTGGTAAACAAGTTTCCACGAAGATCTGTAACCATCCCATCTGCTCCTCCCATGGAACTCATCTCACCAACATTTGCAAATAGCTGCGGTGAGTTTGGCATACCATCTTGTCCTACCTGAAAAATGAGAATATCCCCGGTTTCTGAATCGTTCAAGAAAAATTGTGATTCATCAGACGAAAAAACCAATCCGTTTGGGAGAGCTAATTCATCATAAATCAATGTTAGTTCCCCTACCGGAGAAAGTTTATAAACACCACTGAAATCAATTTCTCTATCTTCTTCATCAACCCCAAATGGAGGGTCTGTAAAATAGATATTACCGTTACTGTGCACTGCAATATCGTTGGGGCTGTTTAGCCGATTTCCTTCGTAATTGTCGACAAGAACGGTAAGTTCGCCATCTTGGTCCAGTTTAGAGACGCTTCCCCGGTGTTGTGCCAAGATAATATTTCCATCCAGATCGGCTTGGATACCGTTTGAATTTCCTGATGGTTCTAAAAAGACATCCGCTCCACCATCTTCACTCCAGCGGTAGACGGTATTGGCAGGAATATCACTGAAAATCAGAAATCCGTCCGGGTGCCAATATGGCCCTTCTGTAAACTGGTAATCACCCGTAATTATCTCAGGTTCTTCACCCTCAATTAAAAGTGGTTCAGGATCGTTGTTACAGCCGAAAAGTAGTAGAGTTCCTGCTGCCAGGAATAGAAATTGTATCAATTTTGCCATATAGGTAGTCCGTATAGTTAAAGTTTCGGCGGTAACTTACAAAAAAATCAAGATAAGGCGACTTTGAGGTTAAAAGCCGCCATCATCTCAATTACGCAAATACGTCTTTAATTTTTGAAAAGAATCCTTTTTCGCGCGATTTGGCATTCGCCGGATCAAAATGATCTTGTCCGCGAAGGGCTTTAATATGCTTCAGCTCCTCGTCCGAAAGATCTTTTGGAATATAGACGTGCACCTTTATAAACTGGTCTCCACGACCTGAGTTATTGAGGCCCTGGATACCACGACTTTTCATTCTCAATAGCTTACCGGGCTGTGTTCCGGGCTCTACTTTCACTTTCGCTTTACCTTTCAATGTTGGTACTTCCACATTGGTTCCGAGAACGGCATCGGGAATACTAAGATTCAGATCGTAATAGATATCATTACCATCCCGCTCAAAATGTTCGTGCTCTTGTTCTTCAATCAGCACAATCAAATCGCCAGGTTCTCCACCGCGAACTCCGGCATTCCCCTGTCGGCGAAGCGTGATATAATTCCCTTCAGAAACACCTGCAGGTATATTCATCTTCACCTTCTCTTCGGCTCTAATTCGCCCTTCGCCACGGCAATCATTGCATTTATCTTTTACAATTCGTCCTTCGCCACGGCACTCGGGGCATGGCTGAACATTTACAAACTGGCCAAACATTGTTTTTGAAACTTGGCGAACTTCGCCCATCCCATTACAAGTAGAGCATGTTTCAAAATCAGACTCGGTTTCAGCACCGGTTCCGTTACAGGAGCCACACTTTTTATGTCGTTTTACTTTCAATGTTTTTTCAACACCTTCAGCAATCTCTTCGAGCGTTAGCTCAACTCTCACTTTCATATCAGAACCGGGCTGACCGGTTCCGCTTCGGCGCCGACTTCTTCTGGATCGGCCTCCAAACGGATCTCCGCCTCCACCACCAAACATATCGCCGCCGAAAATGTCGCTAAATCGGCTGAAAATATCTTCGAAATCAGCATTACCGAAATCAGAAGCGCCACCGCCTCCAAATCCACCGCCATTCATACCGGCGTGGCCAAATTGGTCGTATCGCTGCCTTTTTTGAGGGTCACTTAATATTTCGTAGGCTTCCGATGCCTCTTTAAACTTTTTCTCTGCGTTACTATCCCCTTTGTTTCTATCGGGGTGATACTTCATGGCCAGTTTTCGGTACGCTTTTTTAAGCTCCTTTTCACCGGCACCTTTATCAACTCCAAGTATGTCGTAATAATCTCGTTTTGACATAAAATATTTTTTATTCGCTTACAATTACTTTAGCGTGACGGAGCGTTTTATCTCCAATTCGATACCCGTTTTCGAGTATTTTCAGTACAATTTCACTATCTATCGATTCATCTTCTGGTTTTTGCCGAAGCATCGCATCATGCAGATCCACATCAAAAGGCACACCCTCTTCGTCGATACGCTCTACGTCGTACTTTTTCAAAACTTCATCGAACTTATCGGCTACTAGTCGTACGCCATCAAGGTAGGTCTTATCAGCATCCGCCTCTTCCATCGCTTTAAGCGTCCGGAGCAGATCATCATTAATTGGCAAAAACTCTTCGAGAGCAGATTTTCGAGCATTTTCGAACGTTTGAACACGCTCTTTATTCAGTCTTTTGCGCATGTTATCCATTTCAGCTGTTCGGCGCAGTTGAGCATCCTTCAGACTTTTCACCTCTTCCTCGAGCTCCTGTATTCGCTGATACTGCTCTTCAATCAATGCATCTTGTTCGTTCCGCTCTTCGGCGTCACGTTCATTTTCTTCAGTAGGCGCTTCATTTTCGGCATTTTCAGCCGTAACGTCGCCATTTTCATTTAATTCCTTTTCTTCCTTTTTACTCATAATTCTTTTGATATTACAATTTACAAACGCAGCAAAACCTGCGAATATCTTCATCGTTAATATGATTCAGCAAATAACATGCCAGATACCTATGGAGGTGCATTTAGTGACAATGTTTCCCGAACCCTGAAATTCTGCGGATTTTATTCGTCGTAGAAAAACTCAATCATATTACCATCGGGGTCCGAAGCGAATACAAATCGACCTTTTTTACGGTTAGCAGGACCACTTAGGATGGTAACTTCATTTTCACGCAGATATTTCGCCATCTCATCTACCTGATCTTTAGAATCCAGGTAAAACCCGATATGATCAACCCTGAAATCCCGTGAGTTTGGGTCGTAGCTGGTTTCTGCTTCTACAATCACAAGAGTATCTTCTTTACCAATTTTGTAGACAGCCATACTCTGGCCCATCTTTCGTACAAGTTCAAACCCTAATACCTCACCATAAAACTCTTCAGCTCTCTCTATTTCATTTACTCTAATTGTCATGTGGTTGATGCCGGAAGGTTTAAAATCCATGATTCGATATGTTTTTATAATTTTATGATTATCATACTAAAATACGAAGTTTGCCATTATCTTTTAAGCAGAATTTAAATTCACTTTTTGACCCCATTTATTCGTGTCTACTCTTTTTCTTGTAGCAACACCTATTGGTAATCTATCTGACTTTTCCCCCAGGGCTGTTGATGTACTCAACTCTGTAGATAAAATTGCCTGCGAGGATACCCGCACATCGGGCAAACTCCTTCAGCACTTTTCAATTGATAAGCCGAAGTTTTCGTTTCATCTGCACAATGAGCATCACAAAGTTGAGCATCTGATTAATCTGCTCAATGCGGGAGAAAATATCGCCATCATTAGCGATGCAGGAATGCCCGGTATTTCTGATCCGGGATTTTTAGCCGCGCGGGCCGCCCATCAAAACGGACACACCGTAACCACCATCCCCGGCCCTGATGCCGCCACAACGGCAATTGCCGCAAGTGGCCTCCCCAGCGACCGCTACATGTTCGAAGGATTTCTGCCACCAAAAAAAGGGCGCCAAACCCGCATGATGGAGATCGCAGACTCTGAGGTCACCACAGTGATCTATGTAAGCCCCCATAAACTGGTTCGATTTCTTGATCGGTTCTCCCAATTTTGCGAACCTACCCGTTGGATCTGTATCGCCCGCGAACTCACCAAAAAATTTGAAGAGGTAGAACGGGGACAGATCGGTGAGATGGCAGAGCGGTGGAAAAAGCGCGATTCCATCAAAGGCGAAATTGTTCTTATTATTGCAGGAAAAAATTACAGCGAATAGATGAAAAATTATTCATTCTGGAACCACCCCTGGTCACTTAGCATAACTGCCGCAATACTCTTGAGTCTGGCTTTTCCGCCATTTGATGTAGCTATTCTGCAAATTCCGGCATTCATTTTTCTATTCAGAATTGCTGCCATAACTGTTACCACCCGCCGGATGATCTACTTCACCTACCCCGGCTTGGTACTATGGAACCTATTTACCACTTACTGGCTGATGATGGCCGACATTACCGCAGGAATAGCCGCTATTCTTGCCAATGCCGCGTTAATGCTGATCCCTCTTTGGCTGGCGAGAAAACTCTTTCTATCAAAAATGAACCCCATTCTTGCCTCATTTTTTGCAGCATCATTTTGGGTCAGTTATGAATTTCTGCACCACAACTGGGATTTAGCCTGGCCCTGGCTCACTCTCGGAAACGGCTGGGCTAACCTGACCGGTGCTATTCAGTATATCTCCGTAACGGGACTCCTCGGCGTCAGCTTCTGGATCGTGTTCACATCCGCGCTTGCCTACCACTATATCGTTACTAACTCCAAGTACCTGCTCTACAGCACGCTGCTAATCTTTTTCGCATTCCCTCTTCTATCCGTTGTCGCATCGATTGGCGGGTATGGAGAACAGGGCGATCCGATTGAGGTGGCGATCATCCAACCCAACTCCGACTCCTACGCCGATCATGGCGGGATGGATTCCATTGATGACCTGATTGATAAACTCCTTCGGATGTCGGGCGAGGTTCAAACCGAAAATACTGATGTTATTATCTGGCCAGAAAACGCTGTAGACACAGGGTTGACGCTTGAAAATCGTCAGGTTCGACGTATGCAAGACAGCCTTCAAGCCTGGAATACGGAACTGATTACCGGCACCGGGTTCATCCGCTATTACGATGAAGAGGATGCCCCTGCGCTCCATCGCACCACAGGAGGTGGGCAGCCGTACAATTTCTTTAACGCTGCATTTCATCTGCAGCCATCAGCACCGGTAGATGTGTATGAAAAAGGGCGATTAGTTCCCGTTGTAGAGCGATTTCCATTTCTCGACTTTTTCCATCGGCTGGATGTTTTTAACCTTGTAAACTGGGAAAGTTTGATGGGGTACGGGCTTGGCCGGGAAGCAAATGTTTTTGATGTGAATGGTGCACAAACTCCCGCACTAATTTGCTACGATTCAGTTTTCCCCGGCTGGGTGAATCAGTTTGTAAATAACGGTGCTGACTTTATCACTATTATTACCAACGATGGATGGTGGGGTGATTCAGCCGGCCACAAACAGCATTTTGCCTACGCCCGTCTCCGTGCCATTGAGCATCGCAAATGGGTGGCACGATCGGCCAATAATGGAATTTCGGGCATCATCTCGCCGGATGGCAAAGTGCAGCTCGAAACAGAATACTGGACCGAAGACGCCTTTACTTTTACGATCTACACATCACCCCAAACCACATTTTACACCCGATACGGAAATTGGTTTGCCTATCTCTTACTTATCTCCACAATTGGTGGGTTGATCTATTTTGTGGTAAAACGGAAAGATTTAGAACCTGAAAGTGAAGAGACATTATGACCGGATATTAATCCGAACGTTGAATCGAATATCGTGGGTAGTGCGGGCAAATGTCCGGGTTGATTTCGGCGTGATATTCGTATAGGTGTACTCAAAATTGGATTGCACAGTGCTCGAAAAACGGTACCCTAACACCACTGATCCATTAAATCGAGACTGCCCCGAAACCCTTGTCTCCCCGATTGAATAATTTGCCGGATTTCGATTGATCTGATCACTATCGCCCTGCAGCGCCCTGGAAAGGTCTGATTCCAGTGAAAACCTCTCCTCTTTATCATCAATAAAATTGCCGTTAACCGTAATATCTACATTGTTTGATGGATTTCGGAAAAAGGGAATATTGAAATTTCGTATGGTATAGGCGAGTGACAGCCTGATGCCATCAGAGGTTCGTTCCGTTACCTGGATATTCGACAGGGCCAGACTCGTAACTTTACTGGTTTCATACCCTATTTGTGTTCTTAATCCATTTGCCCAGGTAACATTCAACTGCGCAAGCGGGGAGAAACGGGTCTCAACATTCACGGAGTTCGGCTCAAATTCAGGACGCACATCTTCTACCGAAAAAGCACCTAAATTTCGAGTGAGCACAGCGCCGGGATCGTTATTTAAACTCCAGCCCATTCGGTATCGCCCGGTGTAAGAGTGCGTGAGTGAAGCACGCTGCATAAAGTTGCCCAGAAACGGAATCCATCCCTCTATGCCGGTCCAGTTAACGCGCCAGTTCGGAAGGGGTATAGGCGTAAAATTTTTCTCTCCCGTAGAGCTGCTCCGGCCCATATACGCTTTTCGAAAATCTTCCTGGAGCGTTACACGGTTCAGCACTGTTCGGCCATCCATACTGCCTTCGCTATCTGAAATGACGTTTTCATCATCAGCCATATCGGCAAAAGCGGTTTCGAGCTGCCGATCAAATAGTTCCCGATAGCCCGATCCAAACGCCCAAACTGAGGAGGATATGTTTCCGGATGCACTCGTCACTGAGGCAAGCTGGTTGGCGGGATCGATGGTAATCGTCTCGGTCACACGTTCATCCCACTGTGTTTCCCAGTCTAGATCAACAGAAATATTATCGAACGGTAAAAAGCGAGATGTAAGTGAAATTTGATCGGAATAGGTGTTGGTTGATGGGAGCTGAATGGTGCTCTCTCCATCCAAATTATCTATCAGCCCTCCCCGGTTGACCTGCTCTCTGATCCCAAGACGATATCCAAATCCCGGCGTTGCTGTATCACCACCAAAGAGGTCATAAATCTGCGATCCTCCCGAATATCCCGACTGCGACGCCGTTTTGGATTGGTTGTAATTGATATCGACATCCTGCACACTGAACACAGCCAGCAGCAACTTTCGACCGTAGTAAATGGCATGTTCATCAATTCCCAGCGGCTCGGCATCGTCCGGGCGAGCATCCCGCTCTCTACCCTGTTCCCTATCTGCATCAATAGCATCCTCGTAGATCGACAATCGGCTCAGAAGGTTGTTTATATCCATCCGCACTGTATGATCAAGTCTGAAACTATTGGAGACCCTGGCACCTAACCCTGAACCAAATGGTGAATTTTCCCAGCGGAACCCACCGCCATAGCGAGCTGTGTAATTAAACCAATTGAGCCCTCTGATTTGGTTCAACTGAGGTTGCCAGCTTGCTGTATAA
>SKWF01000040.1 GCA_007129085.1 Balneolaceae bacterium
ACCCATCATAAAACCCCCACATTCTCACCACATTAACGCCGGTATCTTCAAACAGATCGAAGGCACGATCTACAACTCCGGAGTCCAGTTTTTCGTAGTTCGGCAGGTAGTACGCATTCGTTCCGGCAAACCGAGTAACCTGGCCATCAATAACAAAGTTGGAGTTTTGTACTTCAACAAAAGAGCCTGATGCAGGCGGGCTGTTTTCGTCACCGGTCGTAAAGTTCCAAACCTCAGACCATGGGCCGGAGTCGTTACTTTCCATAGGGTAAACTTTCCAATAGTAGGTTTCATCAGGTGAGAGTCCTACTGCTTCATAAGAGGAGCCTTCGACCGTTTCATCTATTATGATATCATCGAAACTTTCCGTTTCAGAAAGCTTTATATTATAGGCGCTGTATCCCTCTACTTGTTCCCACTGTAACTCAACCTCTAAGGATTGATTTGTGGCACTATTTACGGGTGATATAAGGGTTATGGATTCATTTTGTTCAACGTCATCGTTACCGGAAGTAACTGAGTCGCACTGTGTCAGCAAAGTAAGAGCAAGAACGACAGGCATTACTATTTTGAGTATATGCTTATAGGTCATGTTTGAGCATTATTTGAGCGTTGTTGAGCGTTAATTATTTGAGCCTTAATTAACTTTGTTTAGCGTTTTATTCATTAGTCTGTTCTATTTTTGACGTTTGGATACCGTCATCGGAACGCTTTATCGATTACCGATAAAGCAACTACTTCTGCACAATTCAGGAACATTTAATTAGATCTCCCTAATCATGTTGTAATCCATAGAGTGGTTTGAATTAATAATGTTTCCATTATTTTTTGCAAAAATAGATATAAGAAGGGGTGAAAAATCTATAACTCATTTATTCTCAAATGATTGAAGAGTTATAAAAAATATTTAAAAGATTATATATTTTACATTTGTAAAAATGATTTTAACGATATATATGCATACACATTAAAATGAGCTACGTTAAATGGTTTGATGTAGCCGGAGTATTGAGCACCCTGCAGCTCCTCAATTTCCGTCCCTCAAGAGATGCTTTATTCTAGCGCGTTAGATTGTGTACATTTTTTAAACGTCCCTTTTACAAGAGGTGCAGATCTACGCTATCAATCCGATCTTAAATCGGCGCGATTTAAACGCCCGTCTTCAATATTTCGAACATGGCTCATAAACTTTTTAAACAGCTCCGTATCTTCCCGCCCCCCGGGCCAGCAGATATTTCCGCCATATTCTGTGCACTTCACATAATCTGCCGTTAGCTGCCAAAGCAGGGTTCCATCAATCCCCAACTCTTCTGCCAAATTCCAGAATGAGCTATACATATCCATTACGCGTTCATCCCCCCAGCCGGGGAACCCATACTCGCCAAGTATAAGCGGTTTACCTACGTTTTTGGCAATTCTTTGATGATCTTCGAGCCACGCTCTTTGAGCTCTTAAAAGTTCCGGAGTAATCGTATACCCAAACCCGTACTCCGTGGGATACCAATGGGCATTTCCATAATCAATTTCGGGAATAGCTGTGTTTAGCTTATAGCTGGTACCTTCACCCGCACGAAGTGCATAGGTATTGCTATATTTCTGAACAGAATATTCAGCCGGTGTTCCCTCATCAAACCCCTCTTCCCCGGTACCCACCAAGTGGTACGGCGCTATTGATTTTATAAATTGCGCCATTTCGCGATACCAATCCCGCAACACCTCCGGGTTCTCCCCCCTGTTCCTTCCCTCGTTTATAATTTGCCACGACATTATTGCCGGCTCATCCTTGTACGCAATTCCGGTATAAACGTTTACGCGGTTTAAAAGCATCGTTATATAATTTCTAAACCACTGCTGTGTTTGTTCATTTGTAATGAAAAACATCATATTTTCTGATGGGTTTTCTGCCCCGGCCCAGGTGTTGTACTGGCAAATCCCACCAAGTTCATCCCAAAAATTCACAAGTGGTAAAATAAACCGAATATTCTCTTTCTTTCCTTTTGCAATAACTCGATCTAAATCGCGGAGAGCTCGTTCTCTATATACTCCCGGCACTGTTTGAATTACATTTTCACTACTATCGACTGAGCTGTACCCGCAATCTGTTCCATCGTAAAATGCCCACATCCGAACCACTGATATTCCCGCAACGCGGAACGCATCAAACGTGCGATCTACAACGTTAGGGTCTAACTTTTCATAATTTGGCAGGTAATATGCATTCGTACCGGCAAATTTAAACTCCTCTCCATCAAGAGTAAAAGAGCCATCTTTAACCTGTACAAATACAGATTTATCTGCTGCCTGAAATGCAGAAACAGTGGCATAGGAGAATAGAGTAAGCATGGCCATTCCAACTAAAAAAATGACTTTTTTGATGTATACCCGTTTTTCGATTTTATTGTCCATTTATATATTTGTTTGATTTTTCTCTTCTTAGGATTCCACCAGCGATGCTTTTTTGGGTTTACGTGAGCTGGTCATCGTTTGGTGATATTCTTCCATCAACGAATCTGAAATTTCATGGAATGTTATCCTGCGCTTAAACAATACAATCTTCTCTTTTCGCAAAATATACGGCTCAAAACCTGCTCTCTTGCACCCTTTTATGGAGGGAATATTTGTTACATCTACAAATGTAATAACCCACCGAACCCCTTTTGAAGCTGCTTTTTCCGCTATTCGAGACATTGCTTCCGGCATAACTCTCAACCCTCTGTAAGATAGTCTTCCATATGCTCCTTCAAGCAGTGCTTCATCCTCTTTCAGCCGAGGAAACACCCCCTCAAAATGCTCTTCAATTATATCGTTTTGATCATTGGTGAAAAGCCACTGCATATAGCAAGGATCATCATCTTCGGTTACAGCCACATAGCACGTGGGAATATTTGCATTTACATGCGCCTGTTGGCTGGCTATAATTCTCGGGTTGATGGGATTTTCAACACTATTTTCGAGCAGTAACGGAACATCGTCCTTCTTAAGCTCCCTAATATCTAACTCTATTTTAGCTTTGGGCGACTTAAATTTTTGGTGCAAATCCCTTTTCAATCCAAAAGAATAGCTTTCCGACCGAAGCCTGGTTTTTAGTTCACTAAAGAAAATTCCATAATGACCATTGCGTAATAGCCTCATCGCATTCATCAGATGAAATAATCTGGGGTGAGATTTATATCCGTCATTCATAATTCTCTTTTTCAAAGTTATCTTTAACAACCTTCAAAAGAGGGTTTTTGGGTACATTATCCTCAGAAAATCCTCCGCTTAAATCCCATATCATCATGCCACCCAGCCGATTTCTTTTTAAGTATTCCATCTTCACTTCAATAGATTGCCGGTTATCAAAGCTGACAAATATTTGGGGATCCTCGAGATTCAAATATGATGCTTTTGCACTTTCATCCCATTCATATTGCTCGAGGTTATACGATTCACGTAATGTGTTATACGATTCGATTGTAAAGAGCGACATATCTTGTGTAGGCCAACTTTCCCACTGTTCTAGAAGATTGAGGCCTTCCCAAACCGAGCCATAAAAATTAAGAGCTATTCCAAGCTTTAACCTCTCTATACCGACACCAACCCACTCATTTATCTTTTCATCTACAGAAGGAAGCCGTTGCGTTACGCTCTCTTCAAACATTTGGCTGCTGCTGTAGAGTGCTGAGTTATGCCAGGCCAGCCAGCCCCTCCATGGCTGAGCCATATCGAATGTTAAAATATTGATCTGGTCAAAATGGCGCTGCAGATCTGCATAAAGAAAACTCATCCCTTCTGATTTTAGTGCTGCTACCGTTAAAAGTGGTCGCTCATCCTGCCAAGTTTTTATCGAATTAAACGCAGAGGAGAGTTCGCGAACAAATTCTCTGTAGTTGTCAAAATCTTCCGGTTCTATGGGCGTCATATTCAAGCCTACCCCATCAAAACCGTATTCATCAATAATCATTTTAATGGTGTCGATAAATTGAGCCCGATTTTCTTCCTCAATTGCCCCACTAAAACCTTCGTAATTACCCCCGCCCCCGACACTAAAAATTATCTTCGTGTTGTTGGTATGTGCGGCCGGCACAATTGAGTTCAACCTGTCGGAATTAAAGTTATTTCTAAATAGAGGGTCCAGACTGTAGAAAGGGGTGCCATCTTCGGCAATTGCTAACGAGAAGTAGGTTAAATGGGTAAGTGCGTCCCAATCAATATCGGTGACTCTTATGGTTCCACTATTTACAAGCTCCGTTTCCGGATTATGCTCCCACGAAACGAGGTATCCATTCACCCATATATTTTCGTTAATCGGCACACCTGATTTATTACTGAATAGGTCACACGAAAATAGTGCCACAGATGCTATAATTATTATGATACCGTTTGTTCTCATGCTTGTGATCCCTGTTAAAATCATTGTGCAGTATATACAGGAATTGCTCCCTGCTGTACTACCTTCTGCTCGTTTATCTCCTCACCATTATTAACTACCCTTTCATCTATCTCGGAGAAGTTTATATTCAGCTTTTTGATGGATATTCCCAGGTGATATGCTGTCTCTTTAAGCCGTTTTAAGTTTTCGCACTTAATTCCTTCATCGCAGATGTAAATAGAATCTACCCTGCTATTCTGATGAGCTTTTGTCAATTTCCAGTGCCCACCTAAAATGGGATAGCCGTACATTAGCTTCCCTTCCAAATCGGGATTATCATCCAAAAACCCGAGAACCCGAACAGCGTTTTTTGGGGAGCTCAAAATTTTGTGCAGTACCATACTGCCATTTTCACCGGCACCGTAAATAAGTACGCTCTCTCCCGATTTTTTAGCTCGATTGAACCAGAAACTAAGCGCCTGATACGCCATTCTAAATCCTAATACAAAGGTGAGCAGAAAGTAGAAATTCAGGATAATGAACTGCATTGTCACAATCATTGGCACTGCATTCATCATCAAAAACAGAAATCCAGTTGAAGCGGAGGCGTACGCTACCGATGCCGTTATATGAAGTGCACTACCAATGCCAAACTCGCTCATTTTTTCGCGATAGAGACCGCTTATCCAGAGCGTAAAAAATTGCAGGCAGAGTATCATAGCGAGCATAATATTTACATCCATAAATTCTATATAGCCCGGAAATGCATTGCGAACCATCAGGTAGCTGAGGGTGAATGATGCCGTGATAAAAAGAATATCGGCAAGTCGAATAAATGATGATTTGTTCAGGATCCATTTTTCGTAAAATGGGATCATCAACCCGTTGTTGAAGATTGCCATTTCGTGATAGTGTAATTTTTTAATGCCGAGAATTAGAATTATTCCCAGCCCTGCTGCTATGGTGATGGATCGCTCTACGGTATCAATTTGTGTGAATAGAAATGCACTGAATGCAAATAGTATAGAAACGCCGTAGAGCACAAGTACTGTGCCTCGGTGGCTTAACCCCATCGACAATAAGCGATGGTGAATGTGTGATTTATCAGGCGAAAACATGCCGTGCAGCCGTTTAAGAAGGGAGGGTGCATCCTCTGATTGATTTTTTAAAAAGCTTCCCAGCAACCGGCGAAGCATCGATACCAACGTGTCGGTAATTGGTAATGCCAACACTAAAAGAGGAAACAGAAGTGCAAAGCCGGTTGTGAGTTTTGCGGTACTCTGTATCGATAACAGTGCCAGAGAGAAACCGATAATTAGGCTGCCTGAATCGCCTAAAAATATTTTTGCCGGGTTAAAATTATACCTCAGAAATCCTACCAGGGCGCCGGCAACTATAAGTGATAGCAGGGCAACTTCCACCTCTCCCGACATGGCTGCCACCGAAAAAATAGATATGCACGCAATTGTAGCAACGCCGGATGTTAGCCCGTCCAGCCCATCAATTAAGTTGAACGCGTTAGTGATTCCAACAATCCAGAGAATGGTTAGCGGAAAATCGATGATCTCCACATTCAGCATTCCCATTCCAAGTGGATTCGTAATGTTCGAAATTTTGAAGCCGGCAATATAAATGAGGGCGGCCAATGCGAATTGCACCCCAAATTTTACTTCGGGGGATAGCGGTTTCAGATCATCCCAAAACCCGAGTGCAAACAGTGATACAAAGCAGAATACAAGGATTCCTGTAGTTCTTCCCCCTTCAACTATTTCAGAGAAAAACTCCGGAAATAGTGAAAATACTATAATGATAGAGATGGCCGCACTTAAAAATATTCCAAGGCCGCCAATTCGTGGCATAACGGTAGTGTGGACTTTTCGTTCTCCCGGCTTGTCGGTCGCACCAATCATATTCGCAAACCTAATCACCAGCGGTGTGATCAACAGCGAAAGGATAACCGGCAGCAAGAATGAAATAACAAACGGGGAGATCATGGCTGTGTGGTTTATAGGTTTCGGTTATAGTACTTGATGAATGTTTATTGTAATTAGTATGGTAGTTTCCAGTTCATCGAGAATGGCATATGATGAACTTCTATCACCTCTCCTTGCGAAAGGATTGCTCCCTGAAGCACGGCGTTTTTTAGCTGCCGAATGTTACCCGGCCAGGTATACTTCATGCACTCATTTATAGCCGCCTCCGACATTTGCAGATGACTGCGATCGGGATCAGATTGTCTTACCTCGTCCAAAAAGATTTCAATAAAGCGAGGAATATCCTCTTTGCGCTCACGCAACGGCGGCACCATGATGGATATGGGATTGAGTGAGGAGAGAAGTTCGCCCCACTGTTTTAATTTCTTAAGGCCCTGAAGTGCCTCCTGACTCACCGAAATAATGAGCCGTGGCGCAATGGATAAATTGTATTTAAACAGCTGCTTACACCCACGTAGGTAAGAGTGCACGAGGTTAAGCATTAAATCATCGGGCAGCTCTGAAAACTGATCGAGATACAGGGTACCGCCACCGGTTTTTTCAAGCAGGTCATATTTGATCTGCAGGTGATTATTTTCAAAATGGATATGTTCCCAAAATGCCTCTTGGAATTCAGCTTCATCAACATCAATACAGTAAAACGTGTGGAACGGCCCATCACTTCGACGGCTGTTTTTATGGATAACCTCCGCCAATCTCTTTTTGCCCACACCTATCTCTCCGATAAGTACTACATGCTTTTCGAGTCTGGAAATTGTCTCCACTTTCGTGAAAATATCCTTCATTAGTAAACTCCCGGTACCAAAACCGTTTTCTACTGTAGGTTCCTGGCCCGCCCATGATGTTAGAGTTTTCGCTGAAGCATTCATCTCTTTAAAATTGAAAGGTTAATCCTAACTGGTGAAAATTTTCTCCTCGTTGATTTCTTGGTGCAACCATATAATCCAATCGGAAGTAGTCTGTATTAAAGCCGAGTCCTGCTCGCGGTAGAAAAATCACATCTACTGATCGAAACTGGACCCCGCCTCTTACTGCTAAAAATCTATACGGTAATAGTTCAAGCCCTGCTTTATACCATAATCCGTCCTCGCCAAATCGTTTTTCATTTGCAAGCGACAATGTCATGTAGGGTCTTCTCTGTTCAACCGGGAACCTGAATGTCGCTCCAACCTCAAGTTTTTGTCCAATTGTGTTGCTTCGCAGCGTAGTTTCTCCCGTCTCTATAATTTCATACTCAACCTCGCGGCCAATACCTCGCAAAACCAATCCATAACTGATATTCTCGGCCGGTGCGTAAGCAATGCCGAAATCAGTGAAATATGTCAGGTATTGTGCATCATCGTTAAATGAATAGGACAAACTTTGAAGCAGCCCAACACTAAACACTTCGGTAATGGCAAAGGCGTATGTAAGATCAGCGTGATATTGATTGACATCGGGCTCTGGAAATTGAGCAGACCCCAAATAGTTGATCTCATCATACCCGCTATTAAGCATTCCAACCCGTGCAGTTATATGATGCTGGCCAACAATTAACGTCGGCAACGTTGCATCGTACCGAAGAAGGTTGGTATCCCAACTGTGGTTTGAATTGGAGTTAATGGAAATCCTCTTGTTAAATAGTCCGGTTAATGCAGGATTAACTCCCATTGAAACTCTTCCATATGCATCAGAAACTGTAGCACTCCCCATCGAAAGGGATCGGGTATCGAATTTATGAATTTCAAGCGTACCTCTATTCTCCTCGCTAATTGTTAGCTGTCCCATCAATATAGATGGACTCGCCAGCAGGATGATAAATGAAAATATGAATACCGTATAAACGCTATATTTTTCTCTTTTTTTCATTCTAACCGAATACTCTAAAGATTCCGAAAAGCACCACAACGTCTCTCAAAAATTCCGACATTTCGCGAACTACATTCTCTTTTTTCGGTACATATACAATGTCTCCCGGGCGTACCACCAACGACATGGAGTTCATCTGCCCGCTATCTAAATATTCCAACAGGTTAAGTTCCACATAGTCCTCCGGTGAAGCTTGCCTGTACAGCTTAACTTTTTTCAAATCGGCCAGTTCTGTATGGCCGCCTGCTGTGGCAAGCAATCGAAAGATGGATGTTTGATCGGCTACGGAATAATTATCGGGTTCTGTTACCATACCTAGTACCGAAACAATCATGGTATCGGTATTTCGAATGGAAACCGTGAGGTTAATATCCCCGCGAACGTATTCTGTAAGATTTCGCTCCAACTCTCTTACCAATTCCTCCTGCGTAAAACCGGCAACGGTAAGCTCGCCAACCAGCGGAATTGCTATGGTTCCTAACCTCGAGACAGTAGTTAATGTATTAAAGCTGGGCTGCTCCCAAACCAGTATTTCAATTTCATCTCCCGGCCGAATTTGATAGGAGGCCTCGGCTGTTTGGGCCTCTATTGCGGCTCGATCCATAATCTCACCATTTCTATCATCGCTCATGGTTCGGGTTGAAGAGCATGCCTGGGTTACCGCCAAAAAACTTATTACCAGTACCACGGATAACATTGGATGTACAAGTTTTTCTCTCATAATTGTTGAAGTAATCTAAATGGTGAGTTGTTACAGTTGCCTCGATATAGACAACAAATGTGCCAAACTATTATTCACCACCCGACTACCACCCCTTAAGTACATGTTATTTA
>SKWF01000201.1 GCA_007129085.1 Balneolaceae bacterium
AATCGCTCTGTGGAGAGACATTTTCCGGAGAGTCAACGTACCCGGATGATCCGGACCACGACCTTGTAGATACAGGCTTGGAAGTTTATGTGAGATCGTGTGAAGAGGATAGGATTAAAGTTGACCTGCTGCGAGATGGCGGTGATACATGGCATGCAACGTGGGTACTGGAAATGCGTGAGCTTGGCCTGCATCTCTATCACGACCATATTGGCGATAAAGAGTATGGAGAGGGCGAAGAGCCGCTCACCGGTTATGGTGGTTATGCGGATGATCGCGGAACGGAGTTTCTGCAATATTTCCCGGCAGATGAACATACCGCTGAAATTTTACCGGAAGCCGAAACGAATGTCTGGTCGCTGGAATATTTTCCTACCGAAGAGAAACTGGTTTATTACCTGGAGCGCCACGAGGAGCCGAGGTTTAGGGCTGAGGTATTCTTAAATTAAACACAGTTCTTTCCAGACGTAATATTTTCGAAAAATCCCCCTCGGATAAAACCGTTGGGGATTTTTTTATTGCTTACCGATTAAGCCAAAAAATACACCCATAAATAGGGCAAAGCCTGTCCAGGCCATGATATGAAGAAGGCCTTCAAAGCCGTGGAGTACCTGGTCGGTTTCAGAAAACATAAACCAGAAAACCATAATTATGGATACGGTAAATGCCAGCGTGATGGCAAGAAAAATTCCAACGCGCCCAAAAAGTGAAGCCCATTGAAACGGATCAGTTTTAACGAAGGTAATCTGCTTCGATAAATCATAAAAAACGTACATATAAGTACCGGCTACACCAACGAGAAAGGTTACCAACACACCGCCCACATTTCCCATTTCAGCCAGTTCGGCCCAGGGATCTCCAAAGTCGAACATCAAAATAACGCCTACAATCAGTGCAACCCATACGTTTGTAAAGTGCGCAAAATATTCGCGAAATGTTTTCCAACGTACGGAAATGAAATTAGAGTCGGGGGCAATCTCACGGTTGCAAACCGCGGCGTGGTTTATATCGTAGCGATTGTAGCACCATGTTTTTACCTCACCAAGTAGTAACTTTGCAGAATCTGTACGGCGAAGCGGTGATAGTTGCGGTTCACGAACCATCTGTAAAACACGAGCCTCTTGTTTTAGCTCCATTGCCGTTTCCACCATTTTTATCCAGTGTGGCCGTAGCGAGTTAAGCCATAATTCTTTTTCAGTTTCTGAGAGATTTTTTAACGTGGAAGGCTGGCAGGCCCATATTAGAAACTGGTAACGGGTATACCAATTTTTTTGGTTTTCGGAACTACCAGCGTCTAACAGATCAGTAACAATGATCCCCAGCAGTTCCGACCGGATTTCGGGGTTAGAGGTTGAAGTTGCTTTATTAAACAGCAGATTCCATGATTTTGGCGTGTCTGGGGAGTGCTCAATTTTTAACTGATTATGATACGCAGATAGTGAACTAATCTGTTCTGCCCAATGAACTAAAAGCTCATCAAGGTGTTGTTGAACACGATATAAAATAGACGATTCTTCAACTCCCAATACCGGGGCCAGTAAAGTTGCAATTCGATGTATATCAGATTTTAGTCGATGAGTGGTTTCACCGGCTTCATCAACTCTGTTAAAATGGGAAGGGATGAGCCTGCCACGGTTAATAGAGAGTTGATTTTTCAGATCAAAAAGCTGTCGGTTTATTTCGGAATGGAATAAATCTGTGTGTGCAGGAAACCCTGATCGTATTAAGGTTTTATCACCGGGATGAATGATATTAAGAAGATCGTGGAGAGTTGATGATGGAGAAAGCGATTCAGTTCCGGTTCCATCCAGCTCGTGCTCGAAGCTGGCAAGGGCTGTGAATAAGTTTTTTTCTTCAGCAATGGATTGAAGCCGGGATCGAATTTGCTGTACCGATTTCCAAAAACGGTTTTCTGCCGGTATGTTGGCAGTGCCGGATGACGAAATTTGGTACAGGTAATTTATTTTTTCCCGGAAATGTGTGGGGTTTCCATTTGTGTCAGTATAATTACGTTCGCTGCTAATCTCCTTTAAAAACCGGTAAAATTTTAGATTTGGCTCGCGAACGGAAATCAGGTAGAGATAGTGGTCGAGGTTAAAACCGGGATCAACCTTAACCAAAAGTCGTATTCTGTTTTCAAAAGCATCTGCGAGAACGGGGAGAAGTTCTGAATCTGTAGCGGAAGGTAGTAGCTGAAGTAGCAGAGACTCACTGTATATTTTGTGAATCAATTTTCCGTCAGAGATTTGGGCTTTTGCGGTGTGTTCAGCGTCGATTAGCCGTCGAAGTACAGCAGTTAAGGCCAGATGAACTTTATCCTCTGCCTGACTCGTGTTGATATTTTGCCCATCGTGGAGTGTACTTATTATTTGTCTCAGCTCATCTAAAGGTATTTTTTGGCAGTGTGTTGAAATGTCGAGCAATAGAAATGCTTTCAGTACTCGTTCACTAACAGGTTGTAAACGCCAATTTTCATTTTGGTGTATATTTTGAATAAGACTAAGAAAGGTATGGCTTGAACCGTAACTATGGCCGGATTTCAACAACAATTGAATAGCCTCGTGTTCGAAGTTGATAACCCTGTCAGATTTAAATTCTGGAAATACCCCCGGTTTTCCTTCCCGGTCGGCCCATTGAAAAAGTCGAAACCGGCAGAATTGGGTGAACTCATCATCCATGCTCTTGGGAATCAGATCACCCGGATTAATGGATTCTTTTTGAAAGACATAAACAGCTGAACGGAGGATCTCATCAACCCGAAAAAGAGCATTCAGTTTTTCGGTAAATGAATGCGCGTTATTGTAATGTGAAAAAGCTTGATCAAGGACGGGTTTAAAGAAATCTTTTTTCTCAATCTGATTTCCATGGTAGGCTGTTAGAAGCATTCCCCAGGTGCGAATTACATTTCTATCGCGGGTACCGTTGTTATTAATGTTTTCTGTTAGTTTTGATAGCAGATCTTTAGCTATGGGTGTTGATTTAGAATTTCCATGATCTTCTAAAATTGAAAGCGTTAGCATTACCACGCTGAAGTCAAGAGATACCGGACTTTTGTTGGTATCATCCAACGGTTTTACAGGATAGGCGAGGTTGAGTGATTTTCCCGAGAGTTCCAAACCGGAACCGTGTGCTCCGTAATGTTCGGCAAATGCAATGAGTAGTCGCCGTCGTGCGCGCTGTCCGTTTAAAGAAATCGGCTGTTCAGGATCTACTTTTTTGAGGCTACAGTATTGGTGAATATACTTTTGAAACTCCTTTTCAGAATGGAGCCACTTTCCGACAATTCTTGCAGCGGTTTGATAAACAACAGGATCAGAAGCTCTGAAAAAGAACAGGACAAAAGGAGCGAGAGAAGAATCCATAGAACCGGCGGACAGAATAGCCTGCAGTCGTAAACGAATTTCTTCGCGGTTGGTTACGGTTTCCCAGTTGGCCCACGCTTTTTGGATGTCAGGGGCATCACAAATGGAAAACAGCTCTTTTTTTACATCCGGTATAGAAAGTCCATTTTCTGCAGCGTGTGAAATAATTGCCGTTAACTCAGGGCCTGCAGGGGTAACCTGTTGAAGTTGAGTAGATAAAAAGGATGTAATATCAGGTTTCATGATGAGATTGGGTTTCAAATTTTCCGAACGGCAAACCGGTTATATTTAAAGAAGATGAAAGTTTAGAGTAGGTATTGTACATTCATAAACATAATTAAACCATACATAACCATTTTGTACGGTAACTATCAACAAAATTATTTGTCATGAATTTACGATCTATTTCAACCATAATACCATTGGCGATTGCAATTCTACTTGGCTTTTCGCTATCTGTTTGTGCTCAGGAACAACAAGAAGAACTCGAATGGCACCCCGATCTAACCAACGACTGGACACCCGTTGAAGATTCTGTATCAACAGGTGCTTATGGGGAACCACCATCGGATGCAATTGTTCTGTTTGATGGAACAGACCTTTCCGAATGGACAGCAGCACCGGGCTACTTTCCCGATATACCGGGTGTGCCCGACTATCTTGATGCCATCCGGCAGGATCATGGCGAAGCCCCCTGGAAGGTGGAAGATGGGGCGATGCATGTTGTGCCGGGAACGGGTAATATCATGACGAAACAAGAGTTTGGCGACGTTCATCTGCACATTGAGTGGAGAACCCCGGAGGAGATTGATGGAGATGGACAAGGCCGGGGAAACAGCGGGGTATTTCTGATGGGACTTTACGAAATACAGGTGCTGGACTCCTGGCAAAATCCTACATACTCAAATGGACAAGCCGGCGCAATTTATAAGCAGAAGGCACCGATGGTAAATGCCAGCAAAGCACCCGGCGAGTGGCAAACGTACGATATCTTTTTCGAGCGGCCGCACTTTGATGAAGATGGCTCCGTCATCAAACCGGCATACATCACGGTACTCCACAATGGCGTATTGATACACCACAGAGAAAAACTGCAGGGCCCCACGGTTTACATCGGGCTGTCGGAATATGTGCCGCATCCGCGCAAAATGCCGATTGGACTGCAAGATCACGGTGACTATGTAAGCTTCCGGAATATTTGGGTAAGGGAGCTGTAAGAGTATTAATGAAAACCTGCGAGCGTCCGAAGGTCCTCGCAGCGTTTAGGCCATTTGATTGAGACAGTAACGCTCACAGAGTTCTCCAAAACATATTGTGATTTGAAGAACCTACGTAGTTACTCAATGGATAATGCGTTAATTAATTAAAGCTAAAAATGATCATTTTCCTGTGGTTATTGTTGGTAGTGGCAGTTATCGTCTGGATGACGGCCAAGTGGAATATCCATCCATTTTTGGCGCTGCTATTCGGTGCAATTGCCATGGGGTTTTTAGCCGGGATTGAAACCGGGGTGTTGATCGGCTCAGTTGGATCAGGTTTTGGGTCTACGCTTCAGAGTATTGGAATTGTCATTGCTGCGGGAGCCATAATTGGAGAGTATCTCGACAGAAGTGGTGGCGCAAGAGTGCTGGCCAATAATATTTTGGATAAGGTAGGAGAGAAAAACGCCCCGCTCTCTATGAGTATGACCGGATATATTGTATCGATTCCCGTTTTTTGTGATTCCGGCTTTATCGTGCTTTCTGCTATCAACAAGGCCATAGCCAAACGAACAAAAATTTCGCTATCTATTCTGGCCGTCGCCCTGGCATCGGGCCTTTACGCCACACATGTTTTTGTGCCGCCTACACCGGGCCCGCTTGCCGCGGCTGCTACGCTCGGTGCCGATATAGGGCGTGTTTTGATTTTAGGACTGATTGTTTCCGTGCCCGTAATGGCTGCAGCACTTCTATGGGCGGTACTGTTTTGCGGTAAATATGAAGTGAACTACACCCCGGATAGCACAGAACAGAAAGAGGTGAAGCATCCACCATCATTTAAGATTGCCATTGCGCCAATTGTTGTGCCTATCTTTCTTATCGCATTTAAATCCATAGCAGAATATCCTACGGCCCCACTGGGTGAAGGAGTGATTTTCAGTGCGGCAATCTTTCTCGGCGACCCCATTATCGCTCTGTTGATTGGCGTTGGAATCGCATTTTTTATGGTCTCCGGCGGAAAGAAAAAAATTCAAAACATGTGGCTTGAAGAGGGGCTGAAAAAAGCCGGGGTAATTATACTTATAACCGGAGCGGGAGGAGCGTTTGGCGAGGTATTACGCGAGACAGATTTAGGAGATTTTGCGGCACAGTTTGCAACCATCGGAGGACTCGGTGTGCTGGTCCCATTTCTGATTGCGGCATTTCTGAAAACCGCACAGGGTTCATCTACCGTGGCCATTATCACGGCGGCCGCTATTTCGGCACCGCTTATTGAGCCACTCGGTCTTGATTCTACCATGGGAACTGCCCTGGCCGTTCTTGCCATAGGTGCCGGCTCACTAACCGTCTCTCACGTAAACGACAGCTACTTCTGGGTCGTAGCTAAATTTTCAGAAATGGATACGGCTACGGCACTTAAAACACACACCGTAGCGACCTTGATTATGGGAATTACGGGCCTGATTACGCTACAAATAATGGCCTGGGTATTGATTTAAAAATTGATGATGGCGATTGATTACTCAACAGACTCTTCACCAAAATAAACCGTAAACGTTGTGCCTTTATCTACTTCGCTTTCAACTTCAATGGAGCCGCCCATTTTTTCAATTTGATTCTTTGTTAAGTAGAGGCCAATACCTTTCGAGTTCTTATTTTTGTGAAAGGTCTTATACATGCCGAACAGTTTGTCACCATATCGGTCCATGTCTATTCCAACGCCATTGTCTGATATTTTTAAGACAACCTCTCTTTCGTTTTTATAGAATTCGATCTCAATCACCGGATCTCGGTCGGGGTGGCGATATTTTATGGCGTTCGAGATCAGATTTAATAGAATACTCTCCAGGTAAGCCGGGTTATATTGAAGAGTGAAATTTTCCGGTATAGACCGCTTAATTTTCACTCTTTTTGAGATAATTTCAGTAGAGAGAATCTCCCTGATTTTTTCGAGAAATTCATTTACATCTAATGCCTTAACCGCTTCACTCTCTTTCGCCTGCAGATCAACGATTTTATTCAGATCATCAATGGTTTCATTTAGTCGCTGCGAAGCCGTCTTTAGGTGACCAAAAAACTCTTCTTCAGTCTCCGCATCATTCTCTTGCTCAAGAATTGACAGCACCATCGTAATATTCGATGCGTGATTCCTAAGATTGTGAGAGACGATATGGGCGAAATTAAGCAGTCGTTTATTTTGATCGCTAATAATATCGAGAGTGTCGTTCAGCTGCTCCTCTTTCTTTTTTCTGTCGGTAACATCATCAATGTACCCGTGCCAAATTACGCTTCCGTCATCCAGCTTTTCGGGTTTGGCAGCACCGTGGAGCCAGCGAACACCTTTCCGGGGAAGATCTACTCGGTACTCTAATTCCCAGACTTCAAGAGTATGGTAACATTCAGAAATGCTTTCAATAACTCGCCCTTTGTCCTCTTCGTGTATTCGATTAACGGCTTCTGTAGCATCCTCTTTTACATCGTTAGGAGATATTTCATAAAGATCCTCGAACCCTTTACTTGCAAATGGAAATCTGGAACGCCCATCCGGATACTGTTGAAACTGATAAATTGCCCCCGGCACCATTTCGGAAAGCTTTCTTAGTGTTTCATGACTCTCTTCTAATCTTTTTTCTACTTTTTTGCGCTCCGAAATATCGCGCATTATCCCTTCAATGCCGGTTGCATAGCCCTCCTTATTCGTCAAAACATGCGAGGTGATAGAGGTGTGGACGAGTTTGTTGTCGGATGTTTTTAACCGTACTTCAAAATCACGAACTCTTCCGCTCTTTTTCAACTCTTTAACAAGCTCTTCCCGATCTTCCTGGTTATAGTAAAAATTTTCAACCGATGACCCGATTATTTCGTCACGGTTATAACCGGAATATTTCTCTATGGATGGGCTTATTTCGGTAACGATACCGTTCGTGTCTGTTCGGTAATACACATCTTGAATATTTTCAAAAATGGCCCGGTACTTCTCTTCACTTTTTTTGAGGGCTTCTTCTGCATGAATTTGATCTGTAACGTCACCGGTGATACCAAATGTACCAACAATATCACCATCTGCATTAAACATCGGAAACTTACTGGTAGTACCCCACTCTTTCTCCTCTACAGGTCCACGGGTTCCTGATTCGAGAATATGAATAAGTGGCTCCCCTGTCTCAATTATTTGTTGCTCATCCTTAAACGTTTTTTGTGCATGGTGATGTTCGAGGAAATCAAAGTCTGTTTTTCCTATGGCCTCTTTAGGATCAGAAAGACCAAATTGTTTTGCACACTCTCTATTTATTTTTATGAACCGGCTCTCTCTGTCTTTAAAATAGATGCTGTATGGTACGTACTCCATCAACAAATCAAACAGAAAGGAGTCGTCTCCTATTAAGTTTTGATTTGGTGATGTGTTATCAGATTTGCCCATAAACATAAGATAACTTCAATTTTTGATAACTCCGAAAGTGTAACTATTCCCTATTTTTATGTAACAAGTACAACGTATTTAGTATAAAAAAAGGTATATAATAAAAAACCCCTCATCGGCGATAACCAATGAGGGGCATATAATTATACATGATTATTAAAACTTAGTTCCTTTCCGGAATCGGCGGGTCCCAGTGTGGAATCTCGGCTGAGGCATCGCCTGTCATCAGGTAGGTATCAAACCACTGCAACATGCGGTGCGAGTAGTCGAATTTCGATGACGCCCGTGCATTTCCGTGTCCTTCTCCGGGATATTCAACATATCGAACAGGAACATCCGGTTGACGAACTTTCATGTGGCGGTAAAGCTCCAGCGATTGTGCAGGATGAACGCGAGTATCTTCCGCACCGTGCATAATCAGCAGTGGTGTATCGGCACGATCAACCCAGTAAATAGGACTTCGTTTCAGGTAGTCCATCCACTTCTCATCAGATTCCCACATACGCTCTCGGGAGTGAACCAGGTAAAGTTCATCGGGAATATCACTGGTTCCCCATTTACTCAAGTTATTACTGATTCCCACAAACATAACGGATGCCGCAAAGCGATCGGAGTAGTAAGTGGCCATCCAAGCGGATGCATATCCGCCGTAGGATCCACCGGTAACGCCAATTCTGTCGGCATCGGCAACGCCGCGGTCAATAAGGTAATCAACGCCATCTACAATATCATCAAACTCCTTTCCGGCAAGATCGGCCTGGCTGCTGTACACAAAATCAATTCCACGACCGGTGCTTCCGCGATAGTTCGGGTAAAAAACGCCGTACCCTTTTGCGGCAGCCATCTGACCGGGAATTTGATAACCGGTTAGCCATCCGTTACTGTAGTGTGCTTCAGGCCCACCGTGAACCATGGTGATAACGGGAATTTCATCTCCCTCTTCGTAACCAACGGGATAGATCATCAACCCTTCAATATCAAATTCGCCGTCG
>SKWF01000097.1 GCA_007129085.1 Balneolaceae bacterium
AGAATAACCTGCCGTTTGGTGTTGGAAGCCAGCGTGCATTGTTTGATCATCCCGAAGAGAAGAAGTCTTTTTCAATTGTTCGTGAAAAAGCTCCGACGGCATTTATTGCGGCAAATGTTGGTGGCGCACAACTTATTGGTGGTCTGGACGAGGAGAATATAGATCTGATGGTGAATTCGATCAAAGCGGATGCCATTATTGTGCATCTGAATCCGCTGCAGGAGTTGGTTCAGCCCGAGGGAGATCGAAATTTTGCCGGAGTTGAGGCCGGTATTCGAAAACTTGTTGTGGATACCGATCTGCCGGTGATTGTAAAAGAGACCGGAGCGGGAATTTCGGGAGAGGTTGCCCGACGACTTCTGGCGGCCGGTGTGCAAGTGATTGATGTTTCGGGATCGGGCGGAACAAGCTGGGCGAAAGTGGAGAATCTGCGGACGGAGAAACGAAACAGGATGGAAGGATTTGAAAACTGGGGTATTCCCACGGCTGATTGTATTGAGCAGGTAGTTCCGCTGAAAGATGAATTTCGGTTTGAATGTATCGCCTCGGGTGGAATTGCGGGCGCATTTGATATGGTAAAATGTATGGCTCTGGGCGCTGACTTTACGGCGATGGCTCGCCCGGTGATTGAACAGCTTGACAGAGGAGGAATTTCCGCGCTACAAAAAGAGTACGAGCTGTGGCGGCATCAGGCCAAAACGATATGCGCTTTGATTGGCGTTAAGAGTATTACACAGTGCACGGAAAATCATCTTACAAAAAAGTAGACGAACGGCACGATGATTTTGTATATTTAACGCTTTTAGAATCACAAAGCAGATTTCATTGGAATTTTTGAAAGAATATGTTCAGGCGGTAGAGGAGGAGATACAATCCTTACAGCTGCCTGATCGACCGGCTTACCTTTATGACCCCCAACGATATATCCTGGCAAATGGCGGGAAACGGATTCGTCCGGTTTTAACGCTGCTGGCCGGAGGTATGTGTGGACGAAGTGTTGAACAAACGATGCCGGCAGCGCTGGCGGTAGAGCTTCTCCATAATTTTACGCTGATGCATGATGATATTATGGATCAGGCCGAAAACCGACGCGGGAAACCGGCTGTGCATGTAAAATGGGATTCTTCTACGGCTATTTTGGCAGGAGATGCGCTGTTTACCCGAGCGATGATGCAGCTGCAAAATTTGGAAGATGAGGTCGATCACAAGAAGATGTCGGCCATTTTTCTGGATGGAATTAACGCTGTGTGCGAAGGCCAGGCGCTGGATATGGATTTTGAAAATCGGGTGGATGTATCACCCGAAGAGTATCTTGAGATGATTGCCGGAAAAACGGGCGCACTTTTGAGTGCATCGCTGCAGATGGGAGGTGTTGTTGCCGGCGCTGATGACGAAGTTTTAGGGAATCTTGCCGATCTGGGGAATACGCTGGGATATGCGTTTCAAATTCAGGATGACTTGCTGGATGTGGTTGCCGATCCCGATAAATTTGGGAAAACTGTAGCAGGAGATATTGTAGAGTGTAAAAAAACCTATTTGATGGTTTTATCTCTTGATGCCTGCAATAAAGAGGAACGTAAGTGGTTACAAGAATGCCTGAATAACAAACCGATCGATCAGCCGAAAGTTGAAAAGGTGATTGATCTCTACAAGGAACTGGGGATTATTGAGGCAACAAAGAATAAAGTGGATGGATATTACAGTCGTGCAGAATCAATCTTGGAAAGATTTGGCGAATCCACATATAAACAAGATCTTCATAAACTCATTCAAACTTTAAAAACACGTGAATATTAAGCGAATGCGCACACTTTTAATTCTGATGATTGCGGCACTAACCCTTGTTTCATGCCGAAGCCAAGACCTAATTCGCCCCGGTGATTCTCTCGAAGTTGCATTTGATAAAGCTAAGTCTCAATACGATCAGGAAAACTGGTCGGAAGCAGCTCGATCGTTCGAAACTGTAATATCAATTGGACGCGGTACAGATTTGGGCCAGGAAGCTCAATATTTGCTCGCTGAAAGTTATTACAATAATCGCCGATATCTGTTGGCTGCATCAGAATATGAGCGGTATGCCAATCTCTATCCGCGTTCGGAACGGAGAGAAAACGTTGATTTTAAAATTGGATTGAGCTACTACAATATGAGTCCGCGCTACAAGCTGGATCAAACATATACCCGGCAGGCCGTGGAAAATTTCAGGCTCTTTAACTCTCGTTATGCAGATAGCGAGCGTGCTGAAGAAGCCGTTGAATATATTGATGAACTTAGAGAAAAACTGGCGCGTAAACAGTATTCTGCAGCCGAATTTTACATGCGTACAAACCGGTATCTGGCGGCCACAGTTTACCATGATATTATTATAGATGAGTATCCTGAAACCAGCTGGGCAGAAAAGGCGCTAGTAGATCAAATTTACGCCTATATCTTGTATGCGGATAACAGTGTACAGGCACGACAAAAAGAGCGGTACGAAGAGGCAATCAGTAGTTACGATACCTACATGCAGCTATTTCCACGTGGTGAAAACAGAAGTCGGGCAGAAGAGCTATACGATCGCGCTCAGCGAGAAATAGACCGTATTGAAGAGCGCGAAGCGAGAGCTTCAGCACAGTCAGGCAGCTGATTGTGAGCCGGCGAATCGGTGTATTTGGCGGATCTTTTGATCCAGTTCACAACGGCCATATTGCTGTCGCTAAATCGTTTTTACGCAGCAATGTGATTGATACTTTGTGGGTAATGCTCAGCCCTGAGCCTCCCCACAAAAAATCAGGCGATCAAGCATCATACGAACATCGTCTCAAGATGCTTGAACTGGCGTTCGCAGGAATAAAGAATACTGTTGTTAGTGATTACGAAACCGAGCTATCCTCTCCATCTTTTACACTGCAGACTCTGGAATCGTTAAAGGAAAAGTATCCCGTTGACACCTTCTTTCTTTGTCTCGGCGAGGATAGCATTTCAAGTTTTGAGAGTTGGCATAAGTACGAACAGATACTTGATGAAGTCACCCTACTGGTTGCCGAACGGCCGGGATATAACCATAAAAAGCTACCTTCCAAAATTACTGAAAAAGCAATTTTTGTGGATCACACCCCTGTAGATTTATCCTCAACGGAGATCCGAAGTGGTCAGCATCATGCAGCAGGAGAGATTCCTGTTCCTAAAGCCGTATCTGACTATATTTCAGAACACAACCTTTACTAAAACTATACGGAAACGATCTCTTAACGAAACCATTTCGGAATGAAACGAACCGATTTTTTGAAACAAGCCGGGACTTTAGCACTAGCTCCAACCCTGCTGCCGGCATTTGCAAATCGAACAACTCGGAAGGGACTCACCAAACCGATACAGCTTTCCGAAGGGGATACGGTTGGACTGGTTGCTCCAGCCGGGATTGTCTTTGATGAAGCCGATTATGACCGCATGGAGCGTGTTCTGAAAGATTACGGGCTCAATATAAAATATGGCGAGCATGTGCGTGATCGTCACGGCTATTTTGCCGGGCGTGATAAAGATCGGGCGAAAGATTTAAATAATATGTTCGGTGACCCTGATATTGACGGGATCGTAGCAGTTCGTGGCGGCTGGGGATGTGCCCGAATTCTCCCCTATCTCGATTTTGAGATGATTAAAAACAACCCGAAGATATACTGCGGGTTTAGTGATAATACTACGCTCCATTTCGCCCTGATGAAGTATGCCAATTTGGTCACCTATCACGGGCCGACGGGAAACTCCGACTGGAGTGACCTTACCATAGACCATTTCAAAAAAGTGTTGATTGATGGTGACTCTGCGCGGATGGAATCGAACAGTGAATTGAAGCTGATTCGCCAAGGCAGGGCGGAGGGACCGTTTATGGGAGGAAACCTGACGATTTTAACGACAACACTAGGGACGTCGTATCAGCCCGATACCTCCGGCGCAATACTTTTCCTGGAAGATATAGGCGAGCCAAGCTACAAAATTGACCGGATGCTCACCCACCTGAAATCTGCGGGCCTGCTTGATGACATCAACGGCTTTATTTTCGGGCAGTGCACAAATTGCGGAGATGGAACGGCTCCAACATTTACGCTTGAAGAAGTTTTAAAACAGCATATCGAACCGTTGGGAATTCCGGCCGTTTATAATGCTGATATTGGTCATGATGAAGATAATTTTACGATACCACAGGGCGTAAAAGGGGAGCTGAATGCCGATCGTAAAACGATACGCCTACTAGAGCCGGGAGTGACCGAACGTGAGGTAATTCACGATTCGTTTTGATTCTTTTGGTGTACTGCTGAATACTTATTTTCCGAAATGTTTTTTCTCTTTTTCGAATTCTTCATTGGTAATCAATCCCTGCTGCCACAGTCCGGTTAGGTAGTCCATTCTATCCATGGTGCCCGGGTTTGGTGCTTCTTCTGCTTTGGTTTCTATCTTATTGAGTTCCTCAACTCGCTTACGCTCGGCTTTTACGGCGTGTCCTATCATTTCGGACAGCTCTTTCGGATCGTTTTGACCTAATATCTGAATCTCTCTCGATTCAGTGTTTATTCGCAGATCGCCAATTCCCATTTTTTGCTCAAGCCAATTCTGTTCTACATCAATCTGGGTAATGTTGGCCAGGTCTACCGTTTGGCTGAATTCTTTGCCCATAGCTTTAATCTGGCGATCGGTAACTTCATAGGAGATGGCTTTCCGTTTAGAGTGGATATTCCAAAGCACAAAAAGCCCGATACCGAACAGTGGTATTAACAGCACTCCGAAAAAATATCCCCAGAACCAGCGTTTCCAGTCGGGCAGAAGCGTAATTGTTTTCGTAGACATGTGAGTTAGAGGTTTCTCTGATTAAACGATTATTTTTTGGGCAGCCAGGGCGTCTCTTCTACATCTTTAGCCTGGTTTTCGTGCCGTGCAAGCACAAACAGAAAATCGGACAAACGATTAAGGTAGATCAAGTTCTCCTTATCTATATCATCTTTTTGGGAGAGTTCAACTGTTTCGCGTTCGGCACGTCGGCATACTGTTCGGGCAAAATGTAGGGTTGATCCGGCTCCGGTTCCGCCCGGTAGAATAAACGACTTCAGCGGGGGCAGATCTTCTTCCAATTTATCAATCCACTCTTCGAGCTGAGTTACATGATCTTTGCTCACCGGTGAAATTCTCGATTTGCTGGAATCTGGAGTGGCAAGAGAGGCGCCGATCACAAATAGATCGTCCTGAACTTGACGAAGCATCTCTTTTCCGGCTTCGCTTATATCAAATGATAGTACCATCCCGATGGTGGAATTAAGTTCATCAACAGTACCGTAAGCATGAATGCGGATATTATCTTTTCGGGTTTTTGCACCGCCGTAAAGCGCCGTTTCACCGTAATCACCTTTCTTGGTATAAATTTTCATCAGTTAAAGATCGTCAGTTAAGATTATAACAGGAATTAAGATAACATTTCGTAGATGGCGTTGAAACTTTCACCCGATGGGTTTATTAATAGGAGGCTTTGAAAACCTTTAATCGAAACATTTCGACTTCACTCCACTACGTTTCGTTCACGCTCAATGTGACGTTAGACGTCATACTGAGCGGAATGAGAAGCGAAGCGACGAATGTAGTCGAAGTATCTCTGTGTTTTTCAAAGGCTCCTAATAATTTGGTATGATGTCTCACCAATTTCTACACTTAGTAAAAGGTGTTCAATTGATTTTAGCGTTCCTTTAAATTTTTTTACTTCCGAAATGGGGCACTCCACCACCCATGAGACCGTGTCGGTATAAGTTGCGTCTATTTCAAATAGAGTAAACCGGTGTTTCAGGGTATTGATTTCCGACTGTTCGGAATAGGGATAGGAGATGGAAAATTGACGAGTGGGAATCAGCTTTTTTAGTGTTGATTTTTCGATAGCGAGTTCCGCTGCTTCGCCATAGGCTTCAATCAAACCGGATTTGCCCAACTTGGTGCCGCCATAATACCGTACCACAACGCATATAACGTTGATGAGGTTGTGTGATTTCAGTGCATTTAAAATCGGCGCACCTGCCGTTCCGGAGGGTTCGCCATCATCCTGGCTGAATTCGGTAATCTCTGCCGGGTTGATGCGAAATGCGTAGCAGTGATGGGTGGCAGTGGGGTGCTCATCTTTAATAGACTGCAAAGCACTTTCCACCTCGCTCATTTTTGTAGCAGGAATTAGAAAACTCAAGAATTTTGAGCCTTTTATTTTAAAATCGGTTGACTGTTGTTGGGTTATGGAGTGCAAAAAATACCTGTCTGTTGGTGGTTAATGAGTTATCAATTTAGAAGATTTCTGAATAAGATGAGAGGGGTGTTTAAAAGCGCTTCTACCTTGCCTTTTAGGCTAAATAAGGCGACTTTTACAGAAGAAAAAGGAACCTTACTACGGGGTGGCCTGTTTCCTACTTAGTTAAATAAGAATATCACGCTACATTCAGCAAAAACGTAAAATAACATATGCCCTCACTATTACAAGCAGCTCAATCACAGGTAGGTCGGAAAATTCTTACCGGATTAACCGGAATATTTCTTGTACTCTTTATCATATTTCACCTCGGTGGTAATCTGGCCATTTTTGGTGAGCCTGATGCCATGAACCGCTACTCTATGATGCTGCACGACTTTGGCCCTCTTCTTTGGGTAGCCAGGGTTGGCCTCCTCGCAGTATTTTTGATTCACGCATGGATCGGTATTTCCATCTGGTGGCACAAGCAAAAAGCTCGTCCACAGAAGTATGAGGTGTACAGCAGTAAAGCAGGTCCGAGCCGTCAAAGCCTGAGTTCACGAAGTATGGCATTTACCGGTGTAGTACTCCTTATTTTTGTGGTATTCCACATTAACACATTCGCACTCGGCGATATGGGAACCGTAACCATTGATGGTCAACAGACCCACGATGTAAAAACACTGGTAATCGATACATTTTCTAACAGTGCGTTTTATGCTTTTGGTTATGCATTTGTGATGCTTCTTTTGGGAACGCACTTGGGCCACGGAATCTGGAGTGCATTTACATCTTTGACCATTAAGAGCAAGAAAGCATCCGCTATGTTCTATTCCATCAGTGCTGTACTAGCCATTATTCTGGCTGTCGGTTTCCTGTTTATCCCTCTGTATATCTACTTTGGCGGAGGATGTGAAGCCGCGTTAATTCAGTGCCAATAAGATTTTTAATCATCGATAACAGTCAATTCTTATGAAATTAGATCCAAAAATACCGGAAGGGCCACTCGAAGATAAGTGGAGCCGACATCTGAAAGACATTAAGCTTGTAGCTCCAAATAACAAACGTAAGCACAAAGTGATTGTAGTTGGGACCGGTCTGGCCGGTGCTTCTGCAGCATCCAGCCTTGCGGAGTTGGGCTACCAGGTCTCAACATTTTGCATTCAGGATTCTGCCCGCCGTGCACACAGTATTGCGGCTCAGGGTGGTATTAATGCTGCGAAAAACTATCCAAATGATGGTGACAGCGTCTGGCGTCTCTTTTACGATACCATTAAAGGGGGCGACTACAGAAGTCGTGAGGCGAATGTGTACCGACTGGCACAAAATTCGAACAATATTATTGATCAAGCCGTAGCCCAGGGGGTTCCTTTTGCCCGGGAATATGGCGGTCTTCTGGATAACCGATCTTTTGGTGGTGCTCAGGTATCCCGAACATTTTATGCCCGTGGCCAAACAGGGCAGCAGCTGCTTTTGGGAGCGTATCAGTCGATGATGAAAGAGGTTCATGCCGGAAATATTAAAAACTATCCGCGCCATGAAATGCTTGACCTCGTGAAGGTTGACGGAAAAGCCCGCGGTATTATAACGCGTAATCTGGTTGATGGATCCATCAACAAATTTGAAGCGGATGCCGTAGTGCTCTGTACCGGAGGATATGGAAATGTGTTTTACCTCTCTACCAACGCAAAGAATTCGAACGTAACGGCGGCATGGAGATGCCACAAGCGTGGCGCTGCATTTGCCAATCCATGCTACGTGCAGATCCATCCGACCTGTATTCCTGTTTCCGGCGATTATCAATCCAAACTTACTCTGATGAGTGAGAGTCTTCGGAATGATGGACGTGTTTGGGTACCGCGCGATCCTAAGGATGAGCGTAAGCCAAATGATATCCCTGAAGAGGAGCGTTACTATTATTTAGAAGAAAAATATCCAAGTTTTGGAAATCTGGTACCGCGTGATGTAGCATCTCGAAATGCCAAGTTGGTTTGTGATGAAGGATTGGGCGTAGGTGATACCGGACTGGCTGTGTATCTCGATTTCCGCGACGCTATTAAACGCGAAGGGGAAGATGCAATTAGAGCCAAATATGGTAACCTGTTTGATATGTACGAAAATATCACGGATGAAAATCCATACCAGGTGCCAATGAAAATTTTCCCGGCCGTTCATTACACAATGGGCGGGCTTTGGGTTGATTACAACCTGATGAGCAACATTCCCGGTCTGTTTGTTGCCGGCGAGGCCAATTTCTCTGATCACGGGGCAAATCGCCTCGGTGCAAGTGCACTGATGCAGGGTCTGTCTGACGGATACTTTATCATACCGTACACAGTAGGAAACTACATTGCGGGAGAAGATCTCAGTAAGGTAGATACCTCTCACGAGGCGTTCGAAGAGGCTGCCAAGGAGTCTTCGGGTCAGCTCGATAAACTGCTCTCTACCGACGGTGACAAAACCGTTGTTGAGTTCCACCGTGAGCTCGGAAAGATTATGTGGGATAAAGTTGGAATTTCCCGCAGTAAGGAGGGGCTCGAAGAGGCTATTGAAGAAATCAGAGCACTGCGTAAAGAGTTTTACGAGAACGTTCGCGTTCCCGGGGAATCAAATTACTACAACAAATATCTCGAATTTGCAGCACGTGTGGCCGACTTCTTTGAACTGGCCGAATTGATGGCGCTCGACGCACTGGATCGTGATGAATCCTGCGGATGCCAC
>SKWF01000060.1 GCA_007129085.1 Balneolaceae bacterium
TTGCTGTTCCATAATTTGGTAATAATAATCCGAATCGGATGACTGTTTTGCGTTAAATAACGGAAGTTGCGACCATCCTTCCAGGAACGTAGAAAAATCATCTATGATCTGCTCCGCACGCACCCGGTCAATTTTTCTTCGCTGTTTTCTTAGGTCAGGTTCAGCTATACCGCAGTGAGTGCTCTCCAAAATCAAACCGCTGAAAAGTTCGGGCGTTTCCAGCGCTAATTGCAGCGCCAGCCGGCCACCCATGCTGTAACCATAGAGAAACAGAGATTGAAATTTTAATCGCGAAATAACAGATGTCAATTCCCCTACCTGTTGATCTGTCGAATAGTGATCTGCTTTTTCCGGTCCGGATGATTTTCCGTGCCCTTTCAGATCTATGGTGATGGGATTACAAAATTTTGATAGATCTTTCAACAGGGGAGTAAAGGCCTCACCGGACCCCATAAACCCGTGAAATAGAATCAGGTGTGGGAGAGCCGGGTTGGATTGATGAACTTTAAGAAAGTATTTCGTACTGTCGGCTTCAACCCGCATCAGGAGTTCCCCCAAAGCTTGTTACGGAGTTTCATACTCTCTTTCGAATCGGTAACACACTCAATCACCTGTGGGGTTTTGCCAAGGTTCGACAGGTAAAATTGTTCAAGATCATCACGGGTCTCAATTCTCCGATAGTGAATACCGTGAGCATCGGTAAGTTTTTGTATTTGAACGCTTTGTGGCGTTTCAAAGTATCGGCTGTACATCTTTCTGTCCTGCTGATAGATTGGTAACATCCGAAAAATATTGCCGCCGCCATTATTAATCACCACCACTACGAAAGGCTGCCCTGCATTTTGTAACGCAAGCAGTGCGTTGGAATCGTGTAGGAACGCCAAATCCCCCACAATGCAGCAGGTTGGTGCACCGGATGAGCTCGAAATTCCAATAGCTGTAGAGAGTATTCCATCAATCCCGGCCGTTCCGCGATTCACAAATTGGTGAGTAGAAAATTGCCCAAAAAGCGCCATATCACGAGGTGGCAATGAGTTCGAAATCATCACTCTCCAACTATCAGAAAGCTGTCGGCTGATGTGCGAAAACAGGTGGCCATCGGTCAACGGTTTGGTTCCATCTAAAGATCTGGTCAGGGTTTCTTGTGATGAACGCTCCAATTTCTGCCAGGCGTTCTTCCAATTCTCATCCGTTTTCGGGTTGATGGACGCCAGGTCGAGTTCATCATTCTGTTGCAGGGGGATAAAGTGTGACCGGGACATCTCGCTATCTTGCCATGCGTGTCTCGCCGAAAAATGGATGGTATAAACTGAACTCCAATCGGCAAGGGTTGTCAGCATCGATTTTGTGAAAGGCTGATCGCCAAAACGAAGAATTAAATCCGGCTTTAGTTCCTTACGGGTAGATTTGTCTCGAAAAAATTGCTCATATCGGAGAATATCTCCGTCCACGCCCGAGCCGGGTTCTGCAATAACCGGAGCGTTGATCCGGTCAGCCATTTTCTGCACATGGTTGGCAAGCGAATGCCGGGGATTTGCCGGCCCGGCAATAAGTAACGGCTGTTTGGATTCATTTATCAGTGCTGATAGTTCTTCACCCAAATGCACGGTTTGATGATGCCCGGGGTCAAAACTCGAATCCTCATCCAACTGCTTTGAGTTTTCCGAGGCTTCTTGGTCAATCTGTTCCGATGTCGGTTCCAGCGGCTTTCGGAACGGCATATTCAAATGGGCTGCACCACCAATTCGGATAGAATCAGCAACCGCCTGCTCGCCTGCAAATGTGAGTCGTTTTAAGTCAGTTTCATCACTCTTGGTTTCGCCAACTTCGTGGAAAAAAACCGCGTGATCACCATACAGTTTCAGTTGATCTGTGGTTTGTGAACTTCCAATTCCGCGTAGATTTGGCGGCCTGTCTGCGGATAGTATAACCATCGGCACGCCGGACTCTTTCGCCTCAATAACAGCGGGGTAGTAGTTCGCTGCAGCCGTACCTGACGTACAGACTAACACGGCAGGTCGACCGGACTCTTTCCCGATGCCGAGCGCCATAAATGCAGCTGAGCGTTCATCAAGCAGAACATGATTTTTAATGCCGGGGTGAAGTGAAAGTGCAATGGTGAGGGGTGTGGAGCGCGAGCCGGGAGAGATAACGGCGTGCCGAACTCCATTTGCATAGAGCGAACGGATAATTGTGGAAGCCCAGCGAAGATGGTTAGTCATAGTACGACTCTTCCAGCTGATTAATGGCATCCATCATCGGGCGGAATTTCAGCAGAGTTTCGCTCCACTCTTTTTCTGCGTCAGAATCGGAAACAATTCCGCAGCCGGCATAGAGGTATGCCTTATTGTTTTCGAGCAGTGCGCTGCGGATAGCCACGGCAAATTCTCCACAGCCATTTAGATTAAACCAGCCAATCGGGGCAGAGTACCATCCGCGCTCAATCTGTTCAATTTCCTGAATATGGGGTGTAGCTTCATCACGCGGAAATCCACCTACGGCCGGCGTGGGATGAAGTTTTTGTATCAGCTGATGGATCTGCACGCCGCTTTTGATCGACGCAGAAATTGGGGTGAAAAGATGCTGAACGTTGTTCAATTTTTTTATCTGAGGAATTTTGGGATGATCAACACTTTCACTAAAAGGTTTGAGATTATCGTTGATGGCACGGACCACAAAATGGTGCTCAGATCGATCTTTTTTACTGCCCATCAGCGACTGTTCAAGGGAGGCGTCTTCCGTAGCTGTTTTTCCACGCGAAATACTCCCGGCTAAACCCTCTGTTAAAAACGTACCCTGTTTAAAAGATGCAAGACGCTCGGGCGTGGCACCCACAAACGAAGTTTCCGAATCTACCTGGATAAGAAAATTGTAGCATCCGGGATATTTCTGCCTCAAATTGTGAATCATCACGGTAGAATCGAGCGGGCAGCGGGATTCAATTGTAACTCGCCGTGCCAGTACAATTTTTTCAAACTTTTTCTGCTCAATGAGCTTTTTCGCCTTGGCAACTTTTTTAACCCAGTGGCTTTTGTCATCGGGTGTCTGCAGCGTACAAACAATATTTGATCTCTGCTTCGTGGTACGTCTGCTGTTTTGAAGCGACCCCGCCAGGTTCATGAAATCCGTAAATCGCTCAATAATTTCTTGGTAAATATCGTGCAGTTCTTTGTCACCTTTTTCGATGACTAAGGTGAGTAGATGGAGGTGGCCACTTTTAACCAGCATCCATTCGGGAAGCACAAATCGAGCAGCACCAAATCGATTCCACACTCGCCCAATATTATGATCGTTAAATGAGTACCCACCTAAAAATAGCGGACCGGCCATGGAGTGCTGAATTGCCGTATATGCAGATATCTGATCTTTTAGCAGACGAGTAGCATCAGCAATTTCCTGGAACCGGTTTGAACCGGTTGCTTTAAGTTCGGCAATTTTTCCGGCCGCAGAAATAGACGTGTTCTCTTCGGGGTGATCCCAGTAAAATTTTTCTTCACGGGTGTCATCCAGCTCAAGTGCTGCGAGCGGATCGATACCGGCTATGGGCAGTGTAATAGAAATCCACTTGGAATCTCTCCCTTTTTTGTCTCGGGACAGGTTCTGTAGAAAACCGGTAAAGGCTTTACTGTCAAGCGTTTCAATAAACTCTGTTGGAGTTCCCGAATCTGTAGACATTACTTTATTACTTTAGTGCTATGAGCAAATACTCAATACTTTCAATATAAATTGAAAGTTTGGCATTTAAAAGTAAAAAATTACAAGAGAAAGAATAGCTTTTATTGGTTCTATCTATTGTGTTGTAAATAGTTACAAGGAGATAGAAGTGGTTTGATTGGAGGCAATATTCTTCACCTAAAAAGCGTGTTGAAGTGCGTCATAAATTGAATTGTAGAAATAACTGCAGCCATTTATTTGGCGTCATCAACCAAGCCGGAGGTAAATGGGTTTTGAATTCCATACTCTTTTGGATCGAACTCGGCGAGTTCAAAGAAATAGTCCCAAGCCATTTTGCTCTGGCCATTTTTTTCTACCCAATTGGGGTGACTCTGTTTAATAAGGCCAACCACACGCTTTGCATATTGCAAACGCTCGGTGTGATCGTCAATTCGGGGAATTGCCTGAATCATCAGGTCCAGGTTATATCCACAGTCGTAATCTTTGGGTTTATCTTGCTCTAAAAACATGATTAATTGTGCAGTTCTATTGCGTTTGATTCAATACGATGGAAATTTACAACTTTTGTACCACTAAAGTAAAAGGATAAAATCTCTCTGTAATCCCACCCATTTTTCGAAAATCCTTTTGCTCCCCACTGGCAAAGGCCGATACCGTGGCCAAGCCCCTGTCCGGATATCTGAATTCTTTTCCCATCATCTTTCTGATCCCAGTTAAACCGGGTGCTGCGAACCGATAGTGGATTGTAGGTTCGATTGATGAGCAGCCGAAACTCGTTACCGGTAAACAGCAATCGACCGTTTTGATTGTTGGTGAATTCGATGTGGCGAACCCTTCCGATATGATCTCTTTCGAGCTCAACATCATCTGCCGTAAAGCCGTATCGGGAACGAAGCAGTTCGTTCAGTTCATCAAAATTGAAATCGAAATCCCAGCGGTAGTGGGGCGAGATGGAGCACATTTCATGATCCTGCACCGATCGCAGATAGGGCAGAGCTCGTCCCCGCCAAACATCTTCATTATTACTGGTAACCCCACCGCAGGTGCTGGAGTATGCACTTAAAATCAACTTTCCGCTCCAGGTTAAAATTTCTCCATCGGTAGATAGTGCGGCATCGAGATACCACGGTTTTTCCGGCACCGCTCCGATATACATCTGATTCGACTCATGATCTTTCAAGTCAAAATCGGGGAATGGCGAATTCTGTATGGTCCACAGTGCGTACGTTCGCGAAACTACCGCCTGTGTTTTTAGGGCTTCAAACTCTCTGAAGTTCATTTCGCCGCCAATTACCGAGGCAACATAATCCTCGAGCTGAACCCGGTTGATGATTCGCAGCTCATCACGCAGGGGATGTTTGGTAATGGAAAATTCCCCGCGATATTGCCGCCGTTCAAATTGGTTCGATCGGATTTCAGTGAGTCCCCCGGAATTTGTTATTGAAAGGCTGTCGGTTTGATGGGATTCGCCACCTGTTTCGAGAGAGATTTGACTTCCGGAGGTGGTTATTGTTGCAGATTGATCTACATCGGTGAGCGTAATGGAGCGTTCATCAAACCGAAATGTAACCTCGCCGTATCTTGGTTTGATGGAGATTTGTTGCGGGGGATGGGAGTCGAAAAGGAGTACACGTACGGTGTCTACGGTGGTGAGATCTAACGTATCCCTGGAGGAAAGATCACCACTGATGTGGGTGGGTTGCAACAGTAGCCATACTGCTGCCGCCTGGAGTAATAATGTTGGGAGCGTTAATTGGGATATCTGCATGATATGTTGGTGAAAATACAAATAATCATCAAAAATCCGTCTCACATTCGTGGAACAATTTTTAGTATCTTTGCGGGTACCAAACAGGAGTTAACTCGAGAAAGCTTAAAAAAATTATGATTCACGATTCGATATTAGACGCTATTGGTAATACACCGCTTGTTCGATTGAACAGCGTGGTAAAAGATCTGCCACTTACGGTTGCGGCAAAAGTTGAATATTTAAATCCCGGGCAGAGTATTAAAGATCGCATTGCCCTGAAAATGATTGAGGATGCCGAAGAGGCCGGCCTGATTAAACCGGGCGGCACCATTATTGAAGGAACCTCCGGAAATACAGGTATGGGACTTGCGCTTGCGGCGGCAGTAAAGGGGTACAAGTGTATTTTTACGACCACCGATAAACAGAGTCAATCGAAAATTGATCTGTTGCGCGCGCTGGGTGCAAAAGTGGAGGTTTGCCCAACAAATGTGGAGCCTGACGATCCCAAAAGTTACTACTCGGTGGCAAAGAGGTTGAGTGAGGAAATTCCCAACTCGTACTATCCGAACCAGTATGACAATTTGAGCAATACCAAAGCTCACTACGAAACGACGGGCCCTGAAATTTGGGAGCAAACGGATGGAAAAGTAACCCACTATGTGGCAGGAATGGGTACCGGCGGGACGATTTCCGGTACGGCAAAATTTCTGAAAGAGAAGAATCCTGATATAAAAGTAATTGGGGTTGATAGCGTCGGTTCTATTTATAAGAAGTATTTTGAAACAGGCGAATTTGATAAAAATGAGATCAAACCGTACCTGACAGAGGGTATTGGAGAAGATATTATCCCCGAAAACGTGGATTTTGATCTGATTGATGCTGTTGAGCAGGTGAACGACAAAGATGCGTTTACAATGACTCGTGCGCTTGCCAAAGAGGAAGGTCTGTTTATTGGTGGATCATGCGGAGCGGCTGTTTTTGGCGCGCTGCAGTATGCACAAAATAATCCGGTTACAAAAGATGATGTGATGGTGGTTATTCTGCCGGACAGCGGTACTCGTTACGTTTCAAAGATTTATAATGACGAATGGATGCAGGAAAATAATTTTCTGTGATTTTGTGCTCTTAACACCTATTTCGATCTAATTTTTCATTTAATAATAGCAGTCTTATGGATCAACCAAAGAAAAAGAAAGGGAAACAGATAGAAATTGAACTAACAAAAGAGGAGGCTACGGGAACGTACTCTAACTTGGTGATGATTACCCACTCCCCCTCGGAGTTTGTGTTTGATTTTATTTCGATGATGCCTGGTGTAACCAAAGCAAAAGTGGTGAAGCGGATGGTGCTTACGCCCGATCATGCGAAGCGTCTGGCAAATGCTTTGAATGAAAACATCCGGAAGTATGAGAATGAAAACGGCCCAATAACGACGAAAAAAGAGAAGTTTGATATGCCGTTTAACTACCGTGGCCCCAAACCGGAAGCCTGATACAGATATAGGTATCCCGGCTATTTTTTTGCTATGAGTAACAGCAACACTCCGAACAACAGAAAGAGGGCGTGCGGAAAAAATGCGGCGAATTCGGGGGTAACGCTACCCGAGGCGCCAAAGGGTTCAATAACTTTCATAAATACCAGGTAGATAAAGCTGATTCCCAGCCCTGCTGCGATATAAAATCCGCGCCCTCCTTTTCGCTTTTCTGTGGCGAGTGCGAACCCTATCAAACAGACCACAAAAATGGAGATCGGGTAGGCTATTCGTCCGTAAAGTTGGGTGAGTGGTAACCCAATACCTCCTGCACTTACCCGCTCAATCGATTCGATATACTGAAAAGCATCCGGATAGGTAAGCTGGTAGATATCGGAACTTCGCCGGGCTAAATCACGCGGGAAGAGGTTAAGTGGAATTTGTACATTTACGGTGTCATGCTCGGTAAATCCATCCTGATGGAACCTGCGTTCGTTATAACGATCTACTTCCCAGGTAGAGAGGGAGTCGACCCAGCGAAGTCTGCTGGCCGTTGCAATTTTAGTAATTCTATCGGCATCAAACTCTACAATTCTGGCTTGATGGCCTACATTGCTCTCCGGATCAAAAAAGCTAAAGCTGACTATTGTACTATCGGACTCCTGCCGGTAAATCGTACCGCGATCAAGACGGTCGCCCGATCCGCTAAGATATTCGTTCTCGAACTCTATACGCTCTGCGTTAGAGTTTGGAATAACATACGCATCTAGATAGCTAACGCTCACGGCAATCATCAACCCGAAAACGAGATATGGAACGGCAAGCCGGTAAAGACTAATGCCGGAGGCTTTAATGGCAATAATTTCGAGCCGTTCTGTCATTTGTCCTGTTAACAACAGGCAGGCTACAAATACGGCTACAGGGCTAACCAGGCGAACCATCTCGGGAATGTAGTTGAGATAGTAGAGACTCCAAATTTCAGCAAGAGTAGCTCCTTTATCGGTAAAATCGTCGCTGTTTTCGGAAAAGTCGATCAGGATGAAAATGCAGATCAACACAGCGAGTACGAACAGGGTAATCGTTGTTAGCCGAAAGAAGATGTATCGATCAATTTTATTCATCTTTGGCAAACAGATTTGAAATTTTAAAGGATGTACTGACGTGAAGAACCAAAAATATACCGATAATGGATAGCAAAATGTTAATGCCCCACATTCCCATAAAAGGGGAGATAATCATTCTATCGGCAAACTTCTCGCCCTGAATGATGGCGATAAAATAGAGGGTTAAAATTACCGCACTTATGAGTGCAGCTACACCAATATTACCGTTTCTGGTCAGCATTCCAATGGGGGCTCCAATCAGTACAAAAATTAGGCATGCGAATGGGATGGACAGTTTTTTGTGTACTTCCACCAGGAATTCGGCAACACGAAAATCACGCCAGGAGACATTAGATTTGTAGGTGTCGATTTCAGCTCTGTACCGGTTCAGGCTACTCCTGGCAAAGCTTATAGTAGTAACCTGCGCTTGTGAGCTTTCCAGATAGTTTAGCGCTTCAAACTCCGAATCTACAATTCTTTTGGTATCTACATCTTCATCAACTGAGCGGTAGATGGAGCGGGTACGATCTACATGGAAGGGTAGAACTTCATCTTGTTTTGTTTTGCTCACAAGGGTGTCGTACTCTTTTTGGATCTCCCTGTTCAGCGTATCTACCACAGCCATCATGGCCTGTGCACTCATGGTTCTGTCGTTACGAGAACGACTTTCGGGATTTGCCCTGGAGAAAGCGAGATCGGAGAGATCAAAGCTCATCCGATATCGGTTGAAATCTGTGCTTTCGATGGTCTCTTCATTTCGCCGCTCTCCGGGGATATATCTCATGATGGAGCCATTTTCAAGAAACAGGGTTAACGTATATTCATCATCACTTTCGAGCCATCCTGTTTTGGCGCGGATAAAAGCACGGTATCGATCTCCGGTCTGACTCTGGAAGATGGTAACATCGCGAAGAGTATCAGTATCGTTGTCGATCTCTTGTACCAAAAA
>SKWF01000161.1 GCA_007129085.1 Balneolaceae bacterium
AAATTTCCGTCGCTATCCGTTTCGTACCAATGGGGATTTTCTTCGGTCAGATAGTTGTCCCAGGCAGTGTGATTTGGCACCCAATCAAGTATTACGTACATCCCGCGGCTGTGCGCCTTCTCGACGAGGCTTTCAAAATCTTCGTGGGTTCCAAACTCCGGGTTAACTCCCCTGTAATCTTTTACAGAATAATAACTACCCAGGGTTTCCAGTCGATTTTCTTCCCCAATAGGATGAATCGGCATGATCCACAAAATGCCTATTCCCATCTCTTCAAGTCGGTCAAGATGTTCTTCAAAAGCAGCAAATGTACCCTCGGGAGTGTATTGGCGGATATTCACTTCGTACATACTCAAGTTATAGCTCCAATCCGTATGTCCGCCCCTTTCAACGACTTCAATGTCATCATTATCATTATCACCCGGAGTGCTTTCCGGATCATTTACATCGCAGGATAAAAAAAAGGCACCAAGTAGAAGAATAGATAGAAAAACCGGTAGGCGTTTAACCATAACATGAATCTGATTTAAGATGATTGCAATAGATATAAAACCTACAGATTTCTTTAGCCAGTTCTGAGAAGCATTACATCTTTTAAAAGGAGGGTAGAGATCGGCTGATTTTAAACAGAATGTATTCTTACACAGCCGCAGCAGAAAGGGACAGACTTTTTCCGGCGAGAACAGGCTGTTCAACCGGCGTATCGCTTTCAATAATTCCATCACGCAGACGGATAATTCGGCGGGCATGATCGGCAATATCCTGTTCGTGTGTTACAACAATTATCGTATTTCCGGCTCTGAATAACTCCTCAAAAAGCTGCATGATTTCGTCACCGGTTTTTGTATCGAGGTTACCGGTTGGTTCATCAGCCAACAGAATGGATGGATTGTTTACCAGTGCCCGGGCAATAGCCACACGCTGACGCTGCCCACCGGAGAGTTCATTTGGCTTATGATCTATCCGATCACCAAGCCCCACACGCTCAAGGGTTTCAATAGCAATTTTTTTTCGTTCACTGCTTTTCATTCCGGAATAGATTAGGGGAAGTTCAACATTGCTTAGGCAATCCGTTCTCGGAAGCAGGTTAAATGTTTGAAATACAAAGCCGATTTCTCGATTCCTGGCCTGGGCCAATTCGGCATCATCCAATTCACTCACGTTATGGCCATTTAAAATGTAGGTCCCTTCGGTTGGCGTATCGAGGCAGCCGAGCATGTTCATCAACGTTGACTTTCCGGAACCCGATGGGCCCATTATGGCGATATACTCATTGGAGTTCACATCAAACGTAACCCCGTTCAATGCTTTAACGAGCATACTCCCCATTTTATATACTTTACGCAGATCGTTTATTTTTATGACCGGATTGCTCATTTCTGCCTCTTTAATTTGTTGCAAATTGCGGTTGGTCAACTACATTCAGCAGATCGCCATCTTCAAGCTCGCGCGATAATACCCTGTAACTTCCCGTCACAATTTCATCTCCGGCCTGGAGTCCGCTCAGCACTTGAATGTATGCGTTGTCACTAATACCGGTTTCAACCTCAACTCGTTTTGCAACACCGTTATCATTTACAAATACTACTCTTCTGAAGTCTTCATTCGAAGAGCCACGCCTTTGCGAGCTTGATGAAGTCTCCACAGCTGAATCAGCATCAACGGTATCAGGTTTCACATCTTTGGCAAAATCACGTACAGTTACGGCCTGTATTGGTACAGAAACAACATCTGTAACTGTGTTTGTTCTGATATCTACAGTGCCTGACATTCCCGGTTTAAAGTTTGGTGAAAATTCTTCTCCCGGAGATTCCCGGCCACTATCACTTGCCTGGACTATCAAACTCTCTGCCGCAGAATCTACATTATGGGGAGTGGTTACACGAATCTTCACTTTATAATTTGTCACCTGATCAGCAGAACTGCCGTCCGTAATATCTGCAGAGTTCGCAACCTCCGTTACCTCTCCGTCGAACAATCTGTTTGGATATGCATCAACTTCTATATCAACACTGTCGCCCACACTTACATTTACGATATCGTTCTCATTAACATCCACCGAAATCTCCATCTGATTTAACCGTGCTATTCTCATCATTTCGGTACCGGCAGTTTGAGCCTGACCCAGCACACGTTCTCCCCGCTCCACGGCCAATCGGCTAATTGTACCGTCCTTGGGTGATCGAATTACAGTCTGTTGCAGCTCCTCTTCAGCTCGCCGAAGTTGTGCCCTTGCACTCTGTATTTGATATTCAGTGGCGTTAAAATTCGCCTTTTCTGATTCAAATTTATTTTTGGACTGTAAAAACTCCAAATCAGAAATCAGATCACGATCATATAGCTGCTCGTTCTTCATAAATTCCACTTCAGCTTGCAACATATTAGATCGAGATTGCTCCATACGAGACTTTTGAGTTAAAAGTGAAGCGTTTAACTCATCTATTTGTGCCTCATAAATATCCGGTTTGATGCGCAACAGAAGGTCACCTTCCCTAACAAAGTCACCCTCTTTAACTAAAAGTTCAATAATCTCGCCGGATACATCAGGGCGAATAACTACCTCAACCTCAGGCTGAATTCGGCCCGATGCAGAAACCATTTGTGTAATTGTGCGGAGTTCCGCCCGCTCTGTTTCAACAGTTTTTTCCTGTTCAGAACCATTCATCCACCCCATAAAATTTGCGGTGAAAATACCTACGATTAGTAGTAATACAATCCCCCCAAAAATTTTCAGGAGTTTTTTTGTTGCTGATTGATTTTTAGCCATGGTTCTAAACGTTTATTAATGTTAGTGGAATGAAATACTTGAGCCGAGCTGTCCGATATAGTAATCCAGAAGCTGCTCTTGAAAAATGAAATTATAGACGGCTTGTACCCTGTTTGATTGTGCCTGTACGTAGTTGGCATTCGCTTGATTTAGCTCAATCAACGTTGTTGACCCAATTTCATAGCGTTGTTGCTCAGTTTCGAATGCTCTTTCGGCAGCAATTAATGCCTTCTCAGTTGATTCCAGCTCTTTCGAAATTGCTACATAATCATTGTATGCCTGACGAACCTCTTCGCTGATCTGAAAGCGAATATTATCGAGCTCTAATTCGCTGTTTCTAAGCTGAACTTCAGCCTGCTGTATAGATGTTCGTGTATTCCATCGATTGAAAATGGGGATAGACAATGAAAAGCCTACACCACGTGTAATTCGTTGATCAAAAAACTGGTCAGTAAAAGGTGTCTGGTCACCGGTTGTAGGATCTACAGTCTGATCCGAAAAGCTAGACCCTATACTTGCATTCATACTTAAGGTTGGGAGCAGTTCAGCCCGTGCAATTCTGCGGCTCTGTTCGTTACTCTCTATCTGCTTTTCTTGGGCAATAAAATCATTGCGTGATTCCAGAGCAGCATCAATCATCTCTTCAATATTCAGCTCGAGAGGTATTAATGAAAGTTCATCCGTATCCGGCATGCTTACTTCAATATCCGTAATTGCAGGGTCCTGCATAATTCTAATTAATCGAGCAATGCTGACTTCCAGTGCGTTTTCATTCTGAATTACGGAAAGTTCATCGTTAGCAACAGTCGACTCTTGGTTATAGAGGTCAACTGTAGGCCTCGATCCAACTTCAACTTGAGCCTCTACCTGTGATAGCTGGCTTTCGCTCGCTTCAAGACTGCTTTCAGAAATTTTCAATAGCTCTTTATCAAGAACAACCTGTAGATATCGGCTGGCTGTATCAAAAATGATAGTCTCTCGCAGTCGCTCCAGATCTCTCTCCTCTGCCTCTCGGTCTATTTGGCTCTGCCTAAGGTTGGCAATATTGCTAAAGCCATTAAATACTGTAACATTTGTACTTAAGTTACCACTCATCCTATAGCTGGTTCTATCTTCAAAAGTCGCATCTTCCTCGATAAACTGAACACCGGTATTGCGGTCTCCGCTTAGACTAGCATTTAAATTTGGAAGAAAATCAGCTCTTGCACTCCAAATCCTGGTATCTGCCAGATTGAGATTCATATCTGCTTGTTTGAGCTGATAATTATTCTCAAGTGCAGTTTCGATTGCCTCTTCAAGTGTTAGCGATTGAGTTTGGCCAAAAGCCAATGCGGGAAGTAGTAGTAAAAACGAGAGTATTAGTAATGAGTTCTTCATTATTACAGGTAGTTTTTCGTTTATTTGTTAGGGTTACACGATAAAGTTTAATCAGAGTTGCAGACAAATTATTCCCAATTGGGAAATAAATACTTCTTTTAACATTTAGTAGGCGTAAAGCCGCTATAAACGTTAAGAATCTTCTGAGGAGGGGGAGTCTTCGTTTTTCTTGCGTCGAATTCTTGGCATAACTTCCTGATCAACAATATCAGAAACATATACCATCGCTTTGCGGGCGGCGAGACGTTTTAATTCACCCATTAGCAGCGATGAGAAACCTAATCCGGATCCACCGGAATCAGATTGGGCTGATGATTTTTTTCGTCCCGTCATTCCGGCCAGTACACCTACAATTACAGCAATTCCCACAGCCTTAAATGGACTCTCTTTAATCGTTTTTACAGGCTTAAGTGTGCGATTAACCGTGTTTTTAGCGCGAGTAATTTTACTGGAATATTTTTCTTCTATTTGATCCAGCTCCCGCTTTAACTTTTCCTTTCGTTCTCGTAATTCGGAGGCCGATAACGTTTTATTTTTACTCAATGCGTTCTCCGGACTGTTTGTTTTCTGATTTTTTTGAATCCGAATCGTCAAAGTTGATTAAAAGACTGGAAACCATTTCAGCTTGTATCTTTTTTACCAACATTCGTGATTCCACTTTTGAAAAAAAGAGACCTAAAATAAGTAGTGGAACAGCCGAAATTAAAAAGCCTAAACTGGTATTTCCAACCAGATCGCCAATGTAAAATGCCAGGGCTAGCCAAACAAAAAGTATTCCTGCCGCTATCAATGTAAAACCTATAAACCTGCGAACACCATCTGCAAATGCATAGGCAACATGCTCAGAAATGTCGATAATAAATAGCTGCAGACGATTCTCTATATAGGTTTTAAAGTCGTTGCCAATCCCGTCATTCTCACTCTTATTTGAATTTTCTTCAGTTGACATTCAATTTAGGATCTAAAAAGTTTACCTAAAACGTAACCGGCAACTGCACCAACCAATACGCTCTGGATGGGATGCTTCCTAATTAGTAGCTCAGCATCTGTTTTGGCTTCATTAAACTTCTCTTTCAAATCAGCTTCATCCAGATAATCTCGGCCTTCTTCAATTACATCTTCAAGCTCGTTATTTAGGCTGTCAATAATATCTTTATCCATAATCTTACCATTAGTTTAAATTCTTAAACAAAGTAACACTCAATTGTGTAATGAAAAAGAGTAATTACCAAATGAGCGTTCCATTTAGGTAATTAAATATTAAGATAAGCCGATATCCTATAACCTTTTACGCTAAGGCTGTTGATTACTCATACCGCAGGCTCTCAATAGGGTCGAGCTGAGCCGCTTTAAATGCCGGGTATACACCAAAAAGGACACCAATAATGGTGATGCCTATCAAACCACCGATGGCAGCTCCCCAGGGTAATACAATATTTGCATCCAGATAAATAGCGGCCGCGTTCCCAAGTGCAATTCCTGCAATAATTCCAATCACTCCACCAATTTGACATATCGCAACGGACTCCATCAAAAATTGTGAGACTATTGCCTTTTTTGTTGCCCCTACTGCTTTCCGTACTCCGATCTCTCGTGTGCGCTCAGTTACCGATACGAGCATGATATTCATCACCCCAATTCCTGCTCCCAAAAGCACAATTCCCCCAATTACAAACCCAACGATGTATAGAATTCCTGTAAACGTATCAAAAGCTCCTCCAAGCGATTCATTTGTTGCAATTTCGAAGTCATCTTCAGCAGCCGGATCAACATTTCGGATCGCCCGGAGCACTCCCGTCATTTCATCAATGACCGCTGATACTTGGTCAACGGACCCGGCGCGCAGCTGAATGCCGATATTTTGATTTCGCCCATAAATACCGGCTGCATGGGTGTAGGGAATTACAACAAACCGATCCAAGGTGTTACCAAACACATTTCCTTTCGCTTCAGTGACCCCAATTACCGTATACCGTCGCCCCTCTATTCGGATCTCTTTACCGAGCGCCCCCTCCATCTCAAAAAGTGCCTCTGCAACATCGGCTCCAATAATGGCAACTTGACGTGCGTAGTCGATATCTTCGGGAAGAAAATTCCTCCCCTCTTCAATTTCGTACGCATTATTTTCGAGATAAAATTCATTTCCTCCACGAATTCCAATATTCGGCTCCGTTTCATGCTCACCAAAGGTGACTCGTGTAGTACGGTACTGCCTGTTTGGCCCCACTCCGGTAGCTCCCCGGCTCAACTCTTGCAGCTGCTCCATCTGTTGAATGGTGATATCCTGCCGGTTGCGATATTTCTCCCAATCAGTCGGCCCCATAGAAATAGCGGGAAATTTACTAACGGTTACAACATCCCCTCCCATCAGGCTAAGGGTATCTTTAAAATAACTGTCAAGCACCATTACGGCCGTATTGGCGCTAATAATCGCAAAAACTCCCACAGAAATGGCAAGTAGCGTTAATGACGAACGCAGTTTATTCGCCTTAATAGAATCTATTGCCTGCCGAAAAACTTCAAATATTCTCATGGTTACTCGTATCTAAGAGATTCAATGGGATCGGATTTTGCTGCTTTGCTTGATGGCAGATACCCGAATAGAATTCCCACTGCAGCACAAATAATAATGGCGTTCAAAACTGTGGTCCAATCCAGGTAGGCAACAAAAAATTGATTGATCAGCTGGGTCACCCCGATGGATAGCAATACTCCAATCACCCCGCCGACCAGGCAGATGACAACAGCCTCCATCAAAAACTGCAGCAATATTTCCCACGATTTTGCCCCTACTGCTTTTCGAATACCAATCTCTTTGGTTCGCTCTTTCACCGATACAAACATGATGTTCATCACACCAATCCCGCCTACAAATAGTGCTAGTCCGGTTAAAAATATTCCGATACCGTAAATGGCCGTTTTCATACCCTGGAACTCCTGTTCGAAAAGTGCTGCTTGATTGATGGCGAAATCGTCATTATCAAGCGGATCAAGCTGCCGGATTTGCCGCATCGCCCCTATCACTTCGTATTCTCCCTCTGCCAACGCCTCTTCGCTGGGAAACTGTACGGCAAGCTGTATTCCCGATCGCAGACTGTAGATGCTCCCGTACGCAGAAATCGGCATCACTATTCGATTATCAAAATCTTCCAGTCCTAAAAAATTACCCTGCTTTTCCAACGTGCCGATAACCTGGAACCGCTGACCCTGTATTCGCACCTGTTTTCCAAGTGCCTCTTCATTTGGGAATAGGGCATCAACCACACTTGCGCCCAATACCACCACCCTGGCACCTCTGTGAACATCATAATCGTTGAATGCCCGGCCGCTCTCAATCTGTACTCCCGATGTGCGAAAATAGCCGTCGGTAGCTCCGCTAAGATCTACACTTTCTGCCATGCGATCATCATACCGAATAGTTGTTTGGCGATTCGCAGATGCCGATACCTCCGAAGCTAATGGGGTTAACCTTCGCAGTTCATCTACATAAGAGAGTTCCATTTCGCGTCGGTTGCGATACTCCCACCATTTATATTCACCACCAAATCCCCATGGCCATTTTTCCACAAAAACCACATTTCGGCCCAGCATATCCATACTATTTTCGAACGAGCGGTCAATGCCATCGGAAATGGTATTCATAGCCGTAACTGAAACAATGCCAATGACTATACATGTGGTGGTAAGTATGGCTCTTGTTTTGTTTACCCAAATTGCATTCATCGCAATTTTGGTTCCTTCCACAAGACTGATTAATATCCGTTCCATTTGTGCCGTTTCATTTTATTTTAAGGATCGTACGGATATATTAATTTTTCGTTGCAAAAATTTCATTTACACCCAATAAAAATTACTTCTACTATGAAATCTGTAGATATTCTCGCTTTTGGTGCCCATCCTGATGATACTGAATTGGGCTGTGCAGGCACCCTTTCAGCACTGATTCAACAAGGAAAGAAAGCTGCCGTTGTTGATTTAACGCAGGGCGAGATGGGAACCCGGGGGACTCCCAAACAGCGGTTGATAGAAGCTCAGAATGCAGCAGAAATTATTGGGTTGACGGCCAGAGAAAATCTTGGTCTCCCGGATACCGAGCTCCACAATATCCGGGAATTTCATATCCCCATTATTCAAAAAGTGCGGAAGTTTCGTCCACATGTATGTATTATTCCGGCTCCGCATGATCGCCATCCTGATCACGGAAATGCATCAGAACTGCTAATTGACGCCCTTTTTTACAGCGGTTTGATGAAGATCGAAACGCTGGATGAGGATGGTGAAATTCAGGAGCCCCATCGTCCCGCGCATATTTTACATTACATTCAAGATCGCTCCATCGCTCCCGATTATGTGTTTGATATAACGGATACGATCGATACCAAAGAGAAAGCGATTAAAGCCTTTGCTTCCCAATTTCATGTTGATGATCCCGGAGATGAACCGGAGACCTATGTTTCGGGCATGAACTTTTTTAAAGCCCTGCGAGCACGAGCCCGTGCGGTTGGCCATCAAAGTGGTTTTACGTTTGGTGAAGGGTTTATCTATGCACAAAAACCGCTTCCTCTCTCGTCGTTTTCCGTGTTTGATGAAACCGATCCCCTGCGCTAATTCATCGTTGCGCAAACGCTTCAGATTCTATCAGCCACTCCCCAACTTTTTGGCGAAGGGCCCACATGTAAAACAGCAGAAAAATAATGGGGAGCATATCGTATAGGTAGCTAATGTACTCAATCTCAGGAGAGAAAAATGTTGTTGGAATGAAGCTGATTCCAATACAGAC
>SKWF01000193.1 GCA_007129085.1 Balneolaceae bacterium
AATATCTGTGGAGAAGCCATATTTGTACTCCTCTCCAATCATCGACTCTAATTCTTTTGTCTCACTCATTGTTGGATCAAGCTTTAAAAAATTGACATTAATCGTTAATCAAAACATTCAAAAACTATGCACAGTTCATGCTGACTAACATTTCATCATCTATGCTTATTTGGAATGAATAAATATAAGCAATTTTCGGAAGGGTTTGAAACGTTTCCTTCGCTAAGTCAAGATCCCTCTTCTACGACTCATGAGCTAATTGATTACTCTTATATATTCTATAAGAACGAATTATAGAAAAGCGTAAAATTATGAATTTGATTAGATGGGTGTAGATCAAAAAATCTCATCAACACATTTGTCGTGCTGTGTTCCGACACAGCAACCCCTGCCTAAATAACGATAGGCGCTCCCGCATCAACTGCGGGATGACGTCTTTTTTTTTGAGATTTTATTTCAGTACAGACGCGATACAGGCGGCATAATAGATATCATCCGAGCTGCAGCCGCGGGAGAGATCCATGTAGGGTGCTTTCAACCCCTGCAGAATTGGACCGATGGCGGTAGCGCCCCCTACTCTTTCTGTAATTTTATAGGCGATGTTTCCCGCATCCAGATTGGGGAAGATGAAAACGTTCGCATTTCCCGCCACTTCAGACTCCGGAGCTTTTCGTTTTGCAACTTCGGGCACAAAAAGTGCATCAAACTGAAATTCGCCATCTATTTTCCATTCCGGTTTTGCAGATTTCGCAATTTCCAATCCACTCTTCACAAGTTCCACCCGTTCGTGTTGTGCACTCCCTTTGGTTGAAAATGAGAGAAACCCGATGGAAGGCTCCGAACCTGTAAGAGCCTGATGCGTTTTACCGGAACTGATGGCAATGTCGGCCAGTTGATGTTCATCAGGATATGGCATTACACCACAATCTGCATAGGTCATTACTTTGCCGTTCGGCAACTCCATTAAAAATGTACTCGAAATTAATTTTGCACCCTCCGCTACGCCGATCGTGCGCAGTGCAGCGCGAATAACATCAGCTGTTGAAGCAACAGAACCCGCCACGGCACCATCAGCCCGCCCGGTTGCAACCATCCATCCTGCAGTCATCAATTTATCGTTGGCAAGCTTCTGCAGCTGATCTTCGGTAGGATTTTTATGAGACAGCCGCTCGCGGAAAAACTCTACCCGGCTCTCCACATCCACGGTTTTTTCCATATCCACCAACACAATTCCTGACTCCAGCTCTATGTCATTCTCTTTGGCGTACTTTTTTACATCACTGCTTTTTTCGATGAGAACAGGGGTCGCCGCACCATTTGCCGATAATTTATTCGCCGCGTTTAAAACTCGTTCATCATTTGCTGCTTCCGGAAGTACAATCAGATGGTTTTTCTCTTTTGCCTTCTCTTCGATCTTTTTAATGATACTGTCATCCATACTTTCAAAATTGGTTGAGCTAATAATATTTCAACAAGAATGTAAAATAAGAGATAAATGTGAAGTAGAAATAAGGCCTACCAGAATTTATCACCACATATCTCATCTTTATTGAGTTTGAATAGTATATGTAGTTAATCAGCTAATACTCGGTCATTAGACTCTAAATTAATAGTAGAATAGCCAACAGAGTAAAAATGATTCCACCCCACTGTATTTTGGTGAGGCGATCACCCCAGCGGATCATACCTAGCAAAGTAGCTCCCAACACAACTAAAATATTGATTGAGCTGTAGACAATTGCACCGTTTAAACGTTCAAGAGCTTCGATTAAAAAAATAGCTGAGTATAGATTGGGAATTCCGATAGCGGCGCCAAAAAACAGCTCTTTCCGATTGAACTGCCAGTTTTTCCGGACCGCAATGACCATCAACCCAACAGCCGTGGCGCTTAAGAATACAAATCCCATAAACTGCTGTTTACTTAACAGTTGGGCATACTCCACTTCGTAAATTTTAAGTGATCCATCCCCGAGACCGGTACCTAAAAAGAGCAGAACCAAAAGCCACGCGGCACTGAGCGGCTCGCGCAACATTTTACGCTTATTGGGCAGAAGCATAAACAGAGCCGCAAACACCGTTACCACTCCAATCCATTGACGAGTTGAAAGCAGCTCTAAATACCATAGTGTAGAGAGGAGAACCGGAATAATAAGCGAAATTCTCATAGCCGCAACGCTGATTCCGACTCCGTTATAATCCACCGATTTGCTGTAGATGAAAAAGTTGGCGATAAAAATCACCCCTACATTTCCTGCGAGTATTAACGCCGGGTATGCGGTTGATATCTCCAGATTAAAACCTGCAGCATTGCCCGGAAACAGGAATGCTGCCGCGCTTGCAATAACATAATTTACCGTCAACACACGCATCGTGCTTAGCTTTTTAAACTCAATTAGTTTTAAAAAGTGGGCAATCAATATTGAGCACCCTGCACTCAGCAGAATAAACGTCCAACCGGTCATTACTGGGCAATGTTTAATGTAAAATTACCAAAAGCTCGAACCTCTTGGGGTCGATCCTGCAGGCGGCGGGAGGTGTAATCAATATTATTTTCGAGGTGACGAATCAGGTCCGACATTTGCGTTTTTCTCTGTTTTATAGCCTCTGCCCAAAAGTATGGAAACAGATAGTGCCGTTTATCATCTTCGAGCCGACCACTATAAAGTGAGGGCTGCTGCGACGTAGTATTCCCAAATATAACGACCGCGTTGGGCATCATACGCAATATCCTATCTGCCACCACCTGCTGCGTTCCCGACCCACCATTCCGAGATGATACCTGCTGTAAATCATCATCAATCTGTACATACTCGAGATCGGCAAACACAAAAAGCTTTTCGGGAGAACAGTTCGTAATCTGCTCTATTAAATCTGTTAAAATAATACCCGAGTGCTCTCCATCTATATTTTCGTAGACCATCTGGAGCTGTCGACTTCCATCTTCAATTACCGAAGCAGCATATCCCGTTAGAAAAACAATAGCATTTCCACCCGACATTTCACCACAAGCACCAAGATCATCAGGCCAATTCTGCTGATTAGTTTCACTCATGTCAACAATTTGTTCATCAGCCATTTGCAGTGATGTTTTCATGTAGTGGCGATACAGCTGATGGCTGCGATTTAAAAAGGGACGAGTGCCAAGCTGATTCCCCGATGCATTCGAGAGGATGAACGCCCGGTCCGCTTCATTCCGCTGTTTTAAAATCGGCAGTGAGTTTTCTACATCTATTTCCCCAAACGGCAGGTCCGCCAGTTCAACAAGAAGTGCAGAGTCGGAATCGGTCCGCGCACGCCACTGCACAGTTCCACTGCTACGTAAAATAAACGCATCCTCTGACCCATACTCCACCATAACCCAATCATCATCGTAATCCTCGAGTTTACGGAGCGAACTCTCCTCCCCGAGTTCTGCAATAATATTATCCGGGTTGATGGACGCTGAACTTCGAACCTGTGCCACAGGATCTTCTACTTCAAAATAGGGCTCTAAAAAAGAGTTTACCGGCACCGTAAAAAGATGAGCCCTGTCTCGATACTCCGTTCCGATTTCAAGAACGGCGTCACTATCAACATCACCATTAATGATGTTCGCAAAAGATCCCACATTCAACTCAATCACTCCATCAGAAAAGGAGATATCATCGTCCGCAAAAATTACTTCATCTTTATAGGTTACTTCCATAAACACGTTTTCATTCTCCCCGGCCGATACTTGCACTGTATCGGTTTCCACCTTGGTTCCCGAGCTGCGTAGAAAACGCGTCTCGCCGGATGGAATGGAATCTCCCACAGGTCTTAAATTGGTAAATGCCAAAATTCCGAGCACACTGCCGGCGGCATTAAACCCGATTTTTTGTGTTTGGGTGGGCGAGTCTAAAATTAAACCGGTGTTGGCGGCAGAAAACGCAAACGCGGAACCGGCTAAAGCTACCGTGGTAAATCCCCAGCGCGGACGATACTCCTGTACAAACCGCTCAATTTTCACTCGTTCAGTATACTCTTTTTCAACAAGGCTGTACGGAGCAAAAGTAACAATCGGAGATTCTATCGATGGATACTCCCTGATTTCCAGGATGTCTGTTTCACTTATTATTTCCGGATCTTCCTCTTCATCGATGGCGTGCTCGTCTATAACGGTCCATTTACTGGTCGTACAGGCCGATAAAAAAGCAAATAAGAGAATAAATGGGATTATCGTGTAGCGTATACCCATAATAGTAGATTAAAAAGAGATTACCGCACCAAAGGCGAATAGACTCCTGTATGAAAATGCATCTTCCATTCCCGGTTCAGACAGCCAAAATGGAATGTCGTATCGGAATACAAATCCTCGCGGTTTGCCGTGATAGTCCGGCACGTTAAAGGTTAGAGCAAAACCGGCTCCGGCATCGGCAAAAATTTCGTCGGTTTCGTTTTCGGTAAACCCGAGTGATGTTCCAACATCATAAAACAGATACGATCTAAAAGTGAGAAAATCTGACAAATACGGCACCTGTCGAAATAGTAGTCCAATCGGGTTTGGATAATCAAACTCAGCATTGAACGCTCCAATTGAGTTCATCAAAAATGGTGAACCGTTGGGATCTTGGAACGACTCAATGTCGCTGTTCGTATATCCTCTGAGGTTTGCTCCGCCCGCTACTTGAAAATTTCCTGATGTCATCCAGTGCTGAGGAATCGTTCCTTTGGCCCGAGTCATGCCATTATCCATCCACGAAATAGCTGGAGCTGAGCTTCGGGAAAAAAGGTATTCCGGTGCAGTTTGGTTTGATGCCACCCCTACAAACGACCGAACCCGCAGGCCCCAATTTTCGCTCATTGGGATTTGCTGTGTGGCTGATGCCTGGAATACGCCAAAAGAGTCATCCAGATATTGGTATGAACCGGTAGCAGAGGTTGTTAACCAACCAAATCTGTTTTCTGTTTGCGAACTGTAGCTAAGCTGTGTCAATACTTTATCTTGGTCGCTCCATAGGTTCGGAAACGCCGTATATTCATCATCAAAGCGTCTTTCGTAATTAGTATGGATTCCCACCTCTCGGTAGCGACGTTCATCAAACCCGGGTTGCCACCGTTTGTTAAGGCCAAGCCCATGTGTGTGATATCCCGTTCGAATCATAGAGGTGGCTTGGTAGTTCGCTTCACTGCCATAATCGGACCATCTGTCAATCGGATTGGTGTACTGAACCCTGTATGAAACCGGGCTTGAAGGGAACCAGGTCCCGAGCCACAATCCCGCATCGAGGCGATGTGGGCCATCGCCGAATGATCCGCGCATTTCGCCTTTTACTCGCACTCCTACCCGAATTCCATCCACATCATTATACCAAAGATCGGGAGCGGGAAGTAGTTCATAATCACCGCTTTGGGCTTCAGTTTTTTCAACCGAGAAAACGGTAATAAGAAGAAGTAGCGGTATCAGGATTGAAATGGTACGAGCCAATCGTCCAGGATTTGATTTGTAGTTACGATTTGATTTGTAAGATGAATCAGCCTTCTTTGTTCCGGCCATAAAATATATTTTTCTACGTTTTCAGCCTTAATCCATTTAAAGTCCGAGTGTTCATCATCCAGTTGAGGAGCTTCTTGGGCCCCTACTTCTGCTGCAAACGCCGGAATGGAGTGGATCGTATCTGATGAATGTTCATAAAATTGGTTTATACTCGGGATCGTCCAGAGTCTTTCGGGTGTTATTGCGGTCTCCTCTTTGAGCTCGCGCAGTGCTGCTTGCCAATAGGTCTCTCCCGGTTTTACTTTGCCGCCAACCATTCGCCACTGCTTGTGGTACACTTTCCCTTTTGCCCGTCTAAAAATCAGAAACTCGGGATTAACATCGGTTAAGCGGTACGGATAGAGATCAATCAGTTTTTTTTCAGGCATTTGCTCGTAAAACCTGTTCCTTAAAATAATCGAGTGTTTTTATAAGCCCATCTCTACGTTCTACTTTCGGTTCCCAGTCGAGTACTCGTTTCGCCTTGGAGATATCGGGCTGGCGAACCTGGGGGTCATCATCAGGCAGCTCTTCATATACAATTTTGCTGCTGCTGCCGGTCACTTCAATAATCTCTTCGGCAAATTCCCGTATTGTTGTTTCATCCGGGTTGCCAATATTTACCGGCTCAATTTCATCACTCATAGATAGCCTGTAAATACCTTCTACAAGATCATCAACATACGTAAATGAGCGAGTTTGGGATCCATCTCCGTACACTGTTAACGGTTCTCCATTCAGCGCTTGACGCATGAATGTGGGAAGTGCTCGGCCGTCATATAGTCGCATTCGACTTCCGTATGTATTAAATATCCGCACAATTCGGGTATCAATTCCATGAAACCGATGATAGGCCATGGTCATCGCTTCGGCAAAACGTTTTGCCTCATCGTACACACCGCGCGATCCTATTGGATTTACGTTACCCCAGTAATCTTCATCTTGAGGGTGAACATTGGGATCTCCATAAACTTCGCTAGTTGATGCAAGAACAAATCGGGCATTCTTCTCCTTGGCAAGCCCCAGCACTTTATGGGTTCCCAACGAACCAACCTTCAGCGTCTGTATCGGCATCTCTAAATAGTCAATGGGCGATGCCGGAGAGGCAAAGTGTAATACCATATCCAGATCGCCTTTTACATAAACGTAGTTTGTAACATCATGTTTGTGAAATTCAAAATTTTCGTTCCCAAACAGGTGCGAAACGTTATCTTCAGATCCGGTTAATAAATTATCCATGCAGATTACATGATATCCTTCATGAATATATTTATCACACAGATGTGACCCCAAGAATCCCGAACCACCTGTTATAAGAACTCGTTTTTTTGCCATTCACTTTTTAAATACGGTTATGTAATTGCCATCGACTGTATACTAAAACCCGTTGCAATTACGGCTTAACGACAGGACGACCAACACTAAAATACGTTAAACCGGCTTCTTTCGCTCGCTTTAGATCATATAGATTTCGGCCATCAAAAATAACGGGAGCTTTCATATGTTTTGAGAAATTATCCAGATCGGGGCGGCGGAACTCGTTCCACTCCGTACAAATAATTAGCGCATCAATATCTTTTAGTACGCTGTCGCGATCGGCCATAAACTCCATATTGTCGATCACTTTTTCGGATGTAGCAGCCTTAAACGTATCCATTGCTTCAGGATCGTAAGCTTTCATCTTCACTCCTTCATTCGCCAAAGTTTCTGCGATATAAAGTGATGGTGCTTCTCGAACATCGTCTGTCTCGGGCTTAAAGCTCAATCCCCAAATCCCAACTTTTTTCCCTTTCAGGTCGCCATTGTAATACTCTTTCATTTTTGGAATGATGGATGTCTTTTGCCCTTCATTAACATCCATAACAGATCCAAGGATTCTAAAATCGTACCCCTCTTCCCCGGCGGTATGATGGATAGCCTGCACATCTTTCGGGAAACAGCTGCCGCCGTATCCAATTCCGGCAAACAGAAATCGCTTACCAATCCTGGAGTCTGTTCCTATACCGCGACGTACGTTATCAACATCAGCTCCTACTTTTTCGCAGACATTCGCAATTTCGTTCATAAACGTAATTTTTGTCGCCAGCATGGAGTTTGCTGCATATTTGGTCAACTCGGAACTGCGTTCATCCATCACAATTATTGGATTACCGCTGCGAACAAACGGTTCGTAGAGAGTCGTCATAATTTCGGCTGCTTTTTCGCTTCGCGTACCAACAATTACACGTTCCGGTTTCATGAAATCTTCTACCGCGGCACCCTCTCTCAAAAATTCCGGGTTCGAAACTACATCAAAATCCACATCCGTTTTGGATGAGATTTTTTCCCGCACTTTATCAGCCGTTCCAACCGGTACCGTACTTTTATTTACAACAACTTTATACTCTCCATACTTATTAAACAGGTCTCCAAGCTCATCAGCAACGCCAAGTACAAAGCTCAAATCGGCCTGACCATCAGCTCCCGGAGGAGTTGGCAGGCAGAGAAAAACAATTTCAGCATCTTTAAATGCCTCTTCCAAATTGGTTGTAAACTGAAGGCGTTTTTCACGAATGGCGCGATCAAAAACCCGGTTAAGCCCCGGTTCATAAATCGGAACTTCACCCTGCCTCATTCTCTCAACTTTCTCATTATCAATATCAACACAAGTAACGTCATTACCACTGTCGGCAAAACACGTTCCGCTTACCAGGCCTACATAGCCGGTACCAACTACTGCAATTTTCATGATATTTTTATTTTCTTTCTATGTTTTTGATTTCTAACTCCAATGTACCTGCGGGTACATCTACTTCAACAACATCGCCTACCTCTTTGCCGAGAATAGCCTGGCCGATGGGAGAATCAACGGAAATTTTACCCGCTTTAAAATCTGCCTCATCTTTGGAGACCAGTGTATACACCATCTCTTTATCTGTCTTTTTGTTGAGTATAGTTATGGTAGATAACAGATAAGCTTTTGTAGGATCGATATTTTTCTCATCAATGATTGATGAGGTTGCAAGTGTGTTTTCAAGTTCTGCAATTCGCGTTTCGAGATGAGCTTGGGCCTCTTTTGCCGCATCGTATTCTGCGTTCTCACTTAAATCACCCTTGGCTCGTGCCTCCGCTATGTCGTTGGCGATCTTTTTTCGCCCTTTCGTTTTCAGTTCTCTTAGTTCTTGATCTAACTTCTCGTAACCTTCCTGGGATAGATAGTTTTTCTTCATACCTTCAATAATTCATTACTTTAATGAAATAAAAAAGCAGTCTCAGCAACTGCTTATTTTTTGTTTATAAAATTTGTTCTTTTCAGCTTCTAAAAATAGGGCGATAATCGCTGTTTTCCCAACTTAAAAA
>SKWF01000021.1 GCA_007129085.1 Balneolaceae bacterium
CCATTGCTATCAATAACATTTCCAGTCCATCATTCCTTCTGAATTTCATCTCATCAAACCTGCAGGTTTCTACAAATAATAAGCAGGAATTGCTTGAGATCCGGAAGTTTTCCGATAGGCTCGAAAAAGTAATGGGCCACCTTAATAAAGAGCTGCAAGTACTGAATCTGAGCGAAGAGATTCGAACCAAAGTGAAATCGGATATTGATGATCAGCAGCGAGATTTTTACTTGCGTCAACAGATGAAAGCGATCCAGGAAGCGCTGGGCGAAGACAGTGAACAGCAGGATATTGCCAAGTTGAAAAAACGGCTAAACGAGAAAGAAGGACTCCCCGATGAAGCACGAGAAACGGCCGAAAAAGAGCTTCAACGACTGGAGATGACGCCAAACTCTTCACCAAATTACGGCATTATCCACGGCTACATCGAGTGGATTCTCGACCTGCCGTGGGGAGAAACATCTGATGATAAATTGGATCTGAAACGTGCCCGAAAAATTCTTGATGAGGATCACTACGGCCTGGAAAAAGTTAAAAAGCGAATTGTTGAGTACCTGGCTGTACTGAAGCTCAAAAAAGATATGAAGGCGCCAATTCTCTGTTTCTACGGCCCTCCTGGTGTGGGTAAAACATCACTCGGTAAATCTATTGCCCGAGCACTAAATCGTCAGTTTGAAAGGTTTAGCCTTGGTGGAATTCATGATGAAGCTGAAATTCGCGGGCACCGCCGAACTTACATCGGTGCACTGCCGGGACGAATTCTCCGTTCCATGAAAAAAGCGGAGAAAGCGAACCCTGTTATGATGCTAGATGAAATTGACAAAGTAGGGTCTGACTTCAGAGGTGATCCCACATCAGCCTTGCTTGAGGTACTTGACCCGGAACAGAATAACAGCTTTATCGATAACTACCTGGAGTTGGAATATGACCTCTCCAAAGTGATGTTTATCGCTACGGCAAACTCTCTCGACACCATTCCGGCACCACTGCGCGATCGTATGGAGATCATCAACATCAGTGGTTATACGTTGGAAGAGAAGGTGGAGATTGCACGAAAGTACCTTGTCCCTAAACAGATTGAGGAGAATGGACTGACCAAAAAACAGTTCAAAATTTCCCGCGCAGCAATTAAACGAATTATCGATCAATATACGCGAGAATCGGGCGTTCGAAACCTCGAGCGTCAAATTGGTGCTGTTTGCCGTAACGTAGCGGCCAAAATTGCCAGTGAAGATATAGATGAAATGAGTGTAGGCGTAAATGATATTGAAGATATTCTCGGCAAGAGAAAATTCTTTTCCGATGCAGCTGAACGAACAACCGTTCCCGGTGTGGCAACAGGCCTTGCCTGGACACAATACGGCGGTGACATTCTATTCATAGAGGCAAGCGTATCAAAAGGGTCCGGTAAACTGCATATTACCGGTCAGCTTGGCGACGTGATGAAAGAATCGGCCATGCTGGCAATTAGTTACTTGCGTGCGCGATACGAAGAGCTTGGAATTCCTGAGGATGCTTTTAAATATTGGGATCTCCATATTCACGTACCGCAGGGAGCCGTTCCAAAAGACGGGCCCTCTGCAGGAATCTCACTACTTTCCGCTATCGCCTCCATCTTTACACAGCGTAAAGTAAAAGGTACACTGGCCATGACGGGAGAAATCACACTTCGGGGCCTTGTTCTACCGGTGGGTGGAATTAAAGAGAAAGTATTGGCAGCAAAACGTGCCGGAATTGAGAAAGTAATTCTTCCGAAAAAGAATGAAAAAGATGTCTCCGAAATTGAGGACGATGTAATTGGTGATCTGAAGGTGGAATATCTCGAACGGATGGATCCCTTGCTGGATATCGTGCTGGAGGATAAACCTGTTCAGGACCCAGACTCATTCTTCCATATTCCGGAAAGCCAAAAAAATAGCAAAGATGGCAAACAGTCCGGCGAAGATGCCCGGAAAGAGATTGCTGTAATGGATTAATCTCTTTTAAAACAGAAAGTTAAGCCGAAACTGATCAATTTCAGTTTCGGCTTTTTTATTTCAGGTTATATGCAGAAAATCTGTACATTTTGGCATGGATAAATCTGGTAAGGTTATACAATCAACGGGAAAATGGTATAAGGTCTCAATAGACAATGAGATTGTAGATTGCCGTATCCCCGGGAAATTCCGGCTCAAAAAAGAGCTGGTTACCAATCCTGTAGCTGTTGGAGATAATGTTACGGTAGACGTTGCTGACGATGGAAAAGGGATGATCCAAGAGGTACTCGATCGCAGAAATTATATACCCAGGAAAGCGACCCACAGCAAACGGGGAGAACAGATTTTGGCAGCCAATATCGATCGTGCCTGGGTTGTGCAATCTATACGAGACCCAAAGATTAAAACCGGGTTCATCGACCGATTCCTTGTTACCTGCGAAGCTTATCAAATTCCGGTAGGAATCATCATTAACAAAGTTGATTTAGCGAGTGATAGTGACCGTAATATGATTCAAAGTATAGAATCAACCTACTTTGAAATCGGATACCCTTTGATTAAGACCTCCATCAACGATAAAAACTCCATCCAAAAGTTAAAACGAGAACTTTCCGGTAAAACATCGGTTTTTATTGGCCACTCGGGTGTAGGTAAATCCAGCCTCATCAACGCAATAGATCCCAATCTCGACTTAACAGTAGGAGAAATTTCAGACTCTTCACACAAGGGGAAGCACACCACCACTTATGCGCGTCTTGTACCCATTGCCGATAAAGGCTTTATTGTTGATACCCCCGGCATAAGGGAATTTGGTCTTGTTAATATTGAGCCTGCTGAGTTATCTATTTTCTTTCCTGAGATGGAGCCATACCGAGATAACTGCAAATTCAATAACTGCACGCACTACCATGAGCCGCACTGTGCAGTTGTTGAAGCGTATGAAGAGGGTGAAATTCACCCCGAAAGGTATGCCTCTTATCTGAATATCCTCGAGTCCATACAGTAGAAAACAGTGGTTTGATATCTCCTTGAAATTTTAGAATTTAGTTGCACTCTCTTTTTAACAACAATTAATAATATCAAGATTATGAAACGACTGTTACTAATTCTTCCCTTGTGCTTCTTGTTCATGATTCCAACGGAGAAAGCAAACGCTCAATTTGATGGTGTTGGTGAGATTTTACGATCCGGTGCCAATGACTCGAACCTACTGCTCGAAAGCTATTTACGGCCTTACGCATCCGGTTTTGCAGCTGACCTAAACACAGGCTGGAATAATAATGCACGCCCATACCGAACACTTGGATTTGACCTGCGTGTTAACGTGCCATTAGCATTTATACCCAGTACAGATGAGCTTTTTGATGTCTCTCAATTGAACTTTAATGAGTTGGAACTTCTAGATGGCCCGAGTATTACGCCAACAGCTGCCGGACCTGATGATGTAGCTCGATCAACATTGGGAGCTACCTTTCAAAATCCACAGACAGGCAATCAAGAGGAACTATTTTCCTTTGATATGCCCCAAGGTTCCGGGCTTCCTTATGTGCCTGCAGCAATGATTCAAGCATCGGTTGGTGTTCCTTACGATTCTGAAGTTTCGCTTCGGGCACTGCCTACAATCAATATTCCTGAGACAGATGGAGAATTCAATCTCTTTGGGTTTGGTGTTAAGCATGGGTTAAACCAATGGATTCCCGGTGGGGCGGTTCTCCCTGTGGATATTTCTGCTCAGTTCGGTTACACACGAATGAGTGTTGATATTCCTGTTGAAGTAGATCCGGAGTCAGGTGGAGATATTCGCGATGACAATCCACCATCCACATGGGACGGACAAGCTATTGAATTGAACTCATCAGGATATACATTCAATCTTTTGGTAGGAAAAACACTTCCTATTATCTCCGTGTTTGGAGGCGTTGGATTCCAGGATTCTAACCTTTCCATTACCACTGAGGGATCATATCCAATTACCAAGCCAAATACAGAGTATGATGGGCAAAATGATACAAGAACTCGCGCCATTGATGCACTTGATGCTCCCATCGATCTGAACTTCGACTCGGCTAACAGTGTACACGCACTTGCAGGGTTTCGGGTACGACTTGCTATACTAACAATTTCCGGATCATATACCATCTCCAACTATCCGGTAGCAAACCTTGGTGTAGGATTAAGTTTCCGATAAGCTTATTTGGGGGTGTAAATTGATGCTGATATAATGCTCAATATTTATAACTCGGGTTGAACCGGCACCTCCTTAATCATCCTCCATCCCCCTTCAAAGGGGACTTTTACAGAGCTGATTAAAGAATAAAAGAAAAGCGACTCATTATTGATGAGTCGCTTTTTTTATTTTTTATTAATTGTGAATATTAGTGCGCATCCAGCCAATTATCTGCCAGTCCCATCTCTACATCCAGCGGCACATCCAGTTCGTAGGCACTCTCCATCATCTCTTTAATTCGCTGAGGTACCTCCTCTTTTTCATCCTCATGAATTTCAAAAATCAATTCATCATGAACCTGGAGAAGCATTTTTGATTTCAGATTTTCATCATTCAAGTAGTGATGAATTTGAATCATCGCCAATTTAATAATATCGGCTGCTGTGCCCTGAATCGGCATATTGATGGCCGTCCGTTCTGCAAAACCGCGTACATTAAAATTTCTCGAGTTGATATCCGGAATGTAGCGCCGCCGACCCATTAATGTAGAGACATACTCCTTCTCTTTGGTTTCGGTAATTGTATCGTCAATATATTTTTTGATTCCCGGAAATCGCTCAAAGTACTGCTCAATCATCTCTTTGCCTTCGCTGTTACTTATACCGAGACGACTTGCCAATCCGTATGCACTTACTCCGTACGGAATCCCAAAATTGACCTCTTTCGCCTTTCTGCGCTGATTTCCATCCACATCATCCAGCGACTCCAGATCAAAAATCTCCTTGGCTGTACGGGCGTGAATATCCTCACCGTTTTTAAATGCCCGGATCATATTTTCATCACCCGAAATGGAGGCGATCACACGAAGTTCAACTTGGGAATAATCAGCTGCCAGCATTTTATACCCCTCTTCCGGTACAAATGCCTTACGTATCTCCCGTCCCCGTTTTGTACGGATGGGAATATTCTGCAGATTCGGGTTTGATGATGACAGTCGCCCCGTTGCCGCAACGGTTTGATTAAAATCGGTATGGATTCGACCTGTCTCTTTATTGACAAGTTTCGGCAGGGCATCCACATAGGTAGATTGCAGCTTTTTTAATCCACGATAATCCAGAACCAGGGATGGCACCTCATAATCATTTGCCAGTTTCGACAACACACTTTCAGCCGTGCTGTAGCGTCCCGTTTTCGTTTTTTTACCGGCCGGCAGCTCCATCTTCTCAAACAGAACTTCGCCGAGCTGCTGCGTAGAGTTGATGTTGAATTCTTCGCCGGTTTTCTCGTAAATCTTTTCCGTTAATTCACGCAGATCGCCAGTCAGCTCTTTTGAGAATAATTTCAGCATATCCACATCAATCTTCACCCCCTTCTCCTCCATTGCGGCGAGAACACGAATCAGTGGAAATTCAATTTCCTTAGAGATCTCCAACAGCTCATCTTCTTCCAGTTTTTCTTTTAGCACATTGTAGAGCTGCAGAGTTATATCCGCATCTTCACAGGCGTAATCGGTAATCTCTTCGTAGGGAATCTGATCCATCGTCTTCTGTTTCTTCCCTTTCCCGATTAACGTTGTAATCGGTACAGGTTCATAATCGAGGTAGGTTTTTGCCAGTGCATCCATGCTTAATTTCTGCGATGCATCCACAAGGTAAGCCGCGACCATAGTATCAAATACATCCCCTTTCACCTCAAAGCCGGCGCGATTCATCACCAGCTCATCAAACTTATAATTTTGGGCAATTTTCAGGCTGTCCGGATTTTCAAACAGCGGCCCCAATATCTCGTGCAATTCCGACAGGTCGAGACTTCCCTCCACATTGGCGGGTATATACCACGCCACACCGGCTTTGGCACAAAGGGAAATTCCCACAAGATTTGCCGTAATTGGATCAGGCCCGTTTGTCTCTGTATCAAAACAGAGCACCTTAGCATCTTTAAGTTCGTTTACAACGGCTTGAATCTCTTTTTCAGTTACAGCTAATTGATAATCCACGGCATCTGCATCAAACGATCCATGACTCTCCTCTTGAACGGCCGGTTTCAGATCACCACCAAATAGCGTGCCTTGTCCACCCGGCTCCTCGCCTAAATATTTTTTTGTAAGCGTTCGGAACTCCATCCTTTTAAAAAACAGGCCGAGCTCCTTTTTCTGCGGACCATTCCACTCCAACTTTCTCCAATCCTGCACATCGGGAACATCCGTTTTGATGGTTACCATCTCCTTGGCGTGCAGCGCCTGATCTTTGTAATTGGTCAACCCTTCGCGGGCCCGTTTTGCCGTCATATCCGGAGCTGCTTCAATCGCTTTTTCCAGCGAACCGTATTTATTTACCAGCTTGGGAGCTCCCTTTTTCCCAATTCCCGGTACGCCCGGAATATTGTCGGATGTATCGCCAATCATTGCCAATACATCAATCACTTTATCGGGTTTCACACCGAAATAATCCACAACACCATCGGGATCAATTTCGATAAATCCACCGTTTTTGTTATCTGGTTTGATCATCGTCACATGATCCTTCACCAGCTGCATAAAATCTTTGTCCGGCGTTACCAAAAAGGCATTTACATGATCCGCATGGGCGTTATACGCTATCGTGCCGATGATATCATCCGCCTCATACCCGTCCTGCTCGATATTTGCTATTCCGAAATTATCAATCATCTCTTTAATCAGCGGAATTCCCACGGTAAGCTCTTCCGGCTGCGGCGGGCGGTTCGCTTTATACTCCTCATCCATCTCGTGCCGAAATGTGGGGGCATGTGTATCCCAAGCCACGGCGATATGTGTCGGTTCTTCCTCTTCAAGGAGTTTAGCAAGGGTATTTGCAAATCCAAGAATTGGCCCTGTGGCAATACCCTCCGAGTTTTTCAGGCGGCTGTTGATAAATGCAAAATGAGCGCGGTAGGCAAGTGCCATACCATCAAGCAGGTATAATTTCTGTTTAGACATCGGTAATTTTTTTACGGTTTAAGGTCGCTTTGAAAAACAAAGGGATACTTCGACTTCATTCGTCGCTGCGCTCCTCATTGCGCTCAGTATGACGTTAGCCGTCACATTGAGCGAAGACCGAGCGCAGCGAATGCGAAGTCGAGGTGGAAGTCGAAATGCTGCCTTTTAAGTTTTTCAAAGCATCCTTTAATTGGATAACAATTATTTAATGTTAAAGCCTCTACGATTCTCCGGCAAGTTTTTTCAATTTTGCAATCTCTTCCGGCCAACGGTCGGTATTGGGCGTTTCAAGAATCAGCGGAATGTCATCAAATCGCTCATCTTTCATAATCATTTCAAAAGGTGTCCACCCGATAAATCCATCTCCGAGGCTATCGTGACGATCAACCCGAGTACCCACCTCTTTTTTGGAATCATTCAGGTGCATTCCCAAAAGTTTATCAAAACCAACAATTTCATCAAACTGTCGGAAGGTCTCCGTAAACCCCTCTTCCGTGGAGATGTCGTAGCCACCGGCAAATGCGTGCGCCGTATCGATACAAACGCCAACCCGATCTTTCTGATCCACCTGTTCAATCATCTCCGCAAGGTGCTCAAAACGGAATCCCAGGTTGGTACCCTGTCCGGCTGTATTTTCGATCACCGCTTTCACAAATTCGGTTTGATCGAGCGCGATATTAATCGATTCGGCATTTCGTGCCAGGCACTCTTTCTCGGAAATTTTGTTGAGATGACTTCCTGGATGAAAGTTGATCAATTTAATGCCAAGCTGTTCGCACCGTTGCAGTTCAATCAGAAAAGCATCACGAGACTTTTGGAGCTTCTCCTTTTCGGGATGCCCCAAATTAATCAGGTAGCTGTCGTGCGGCATGATGGCATCCATGGAGAATCCACGTTCATCAACCCGCTGCTTAAATTTTGTGATATTCTCCTCTGTAAGTGGTTTTGCCTTCCACTGACGCTGATTTTTCGTGAATAGTGCAAATGCCGTTGCTCCAATTTCTTCAGCCCGAACCGGTGCGTTTTCCACTCCACCGGCAGCGCTGACGTGTGCTCCAATATATTTCATGTCACAAAAATTTTACTGATTTAGAATTGCGTTGTAATCGCCTTTTCGGGTCGAACATGTAACCGTTTCTATCCACGGAAAGGATCAAGCCGAGACATTATTCGCCCTGAATCCCTCCTGAAAGGAGAGAATTGAATTCAGCGATGTTGAATTGCTAAAGAGATCTTAAAACGTATCGTCGTAATCATCCATAGCCGCGCGGATCACTTTGTACGCCTCTTTTTTAGGATACACTTTCTCAACGGAGACGTTTACTTCCTGTCCGGGTATCATTTTGTAGGTACCAAAATAGTGACGAAGCCGCTCGATCATCACTTCCGGCAGATCCCCGATATCTTCGGCATCTTTGAAATAGCGATCGTTATCGAGAACGGAGATGATTTTGTCATCCGCCTCACCCTCATCAATCATATGGAGGCCGCCAATAACTCGTGCGCTCAGCATAACTTCGGCACGGTCGATCGGACGCTCACTGAGTACGCAAATATCCAGCGGGTCGGAGTCTCCGATATCCACATGTTCGGAGAGTGCGCCTACACGAGGCCCACAATACGTTCTCGGAATAAATCCATAGAGGGATGGTGGCAGCGATGAGCTGCGCTGCGGACGGTCCACACGCATGTAGCCGGTCTTTTTGTCCACTTCGTACTTAA
>SKWF01000039.1 GCA_007129085.1 Balneolaceae bacterium
AACGCCTCCCGTGTTTGGGATGAACGGCGTAGCAGATCTAAATTTTCATCTTCCTGATCAACAATAAAGGAGTTTTGCAGTAGTCGGCGAATTTCTGCTATCTGTTGCAGTTTCTCCTCCTTCATCTCCTCAAAAGGTGGGAACCGCTCCTGCAAAGCCTCCACTTCCTGTATCATCGTCTCGGGATTACTCTCCTTCCGCTCCCGAAGTTTGTCCACAATCTCAAATACATCATCATCTGTTTCTGCTATGATGAACGCCGGATTTCGCCGATCATCCTCATCCACCCCTCTAGAAAAATCTCGAAACTCCTGGTACTCGGGAAATTCAGGTTCCAGATTTCCAAATTCGTATTCAAATTCCAGATTGCCTGAAAGTGATACAACAGCTACTGCCGCCACAATTCCCGTAACCACGATAGTTCGGGCGTAGGGAAATCGTCGAATCAGGGTTTTCTTCTTCACTTTTTCCGATCTCGGAGGAAGCAGAATCCAGTTCCATTTTTCAAAAAGAACCAGGATTGATGGCAGCACAAACAGCATGCAGAAGAGTGCAAAAAGAATTCCCAGCCCGGCGATAAACCCAAACTCAGAGAAGCCTCTAAAATCGGCAAACATCAGCACAAAAAGTGCTGCAGCCGTTGTAAAAGCACTTACGGCAATAGCACTACCCGTTTTTTCGTAGGCTTGACTAATGCTGTTTGCAACGGTATAGCCGGCAGCCCTCAGCTCAATATACCGGGCGTAGTAATGGATTCCGTAATCAATTCCGAGTCCAAACAGAATCACAAACAGCACTGAGGTCATGGTGTTTAACACGCCCAGGTGTGCGTAGGTAATTCCGAAGGTCCACATCAAACTGATGAGCAGCGGAACGCCGATCACAAGAACCGGAACCGGGGCCCGAATAAGGTGCGACCCCAGCGAGTGTTTCTGCTGTGAAGTATCACTCCTACGATAATTCACATATTTTTTGATGGAGAAATAGAGCAGAACCAGCAGAATTACGCTCGAAACACCGGTGGCAAAACTGTTCAACACATCACTCATTATAGAATCCAGCTCATTCAGGTGACGCTTCAGCCTCCCGCCAAACTGCACCTCCATCTCCGGGTGGAAACTTGCCGGTTCAAGGCGATCAATAAGCCTGCTATACTCTTCAAACATATCTTCAAGATAGCGGGTATCACTTCTCGATCCGGACGGATAGAGTGTTAAGATAGCCAGCGTGCTATCGGCATTTACCGGGTACTCAGATGGAACAAGAATATCGTAACTGTCACGAAACCGTTCCAGATCGTCATCTGCTTCTTCAAACTCTTCATCATCATCGAAGTCATCATCAAAATCTACATAAAATGGGTTCGCTTCTTCCCTCGCCTGATCGATCTCCGCCTGCAGGTAATCGGTAATCCCGATCAACTCCTCCATTGTGGCGAGGTAAAGCGCATTATCTTTCAAAAACTCGGTATCTCTTCGAAACTCTGCCCGATTAAAAAAGGGAGCATCATGCCGATCGTAATGCAATTTCAGACTCTCTTCGGCAAGCTTTTCAGCAAACTCTACGTTCGCTTCAAAACTGGGTGATTTTATCGCCACCTCCATTTCGGTTTCTCCACCTGATGTTGCCTGCAGCTGCTCCAGTGCCTGCACGTTTGGATGAGTATCAGGCAGTAAATTTGCAAGGTCGGTATCTACCTGCAGCTTGATCGCATAAGTCCCCGCAAAAACTGCCAGAACAATCGCCGTAATCAACACCCAGTAGGGATGATTGATATTCAGGTTTATAAGTGGCTTAAATAGTTTTATAAATTTTCGCATAAACTAGTAGGCGTGCTGTAAATAGTCCTTCAAATAAACTGATGAAATAATACAATCTATTTAATTGCGGATCGGGTGTAGTTCAAAATTATCGTAATCAGCCTTTGTGAACGACTGCGTATCATCAGAAGCGCTTAATATAAGCAATGCTATGGGTCTTTTCGGAGGTTTTTCACCGAAAAACCGTTCGTAATCCTCCACGATATTTCTTTCAAAGGTTTTCCACTCTCCAATACCTTCCTTTCCTGTACCAACAACAATAATTCTCTGCCGCCCACGAAGTTTCGAAAACTCCGAGCCTACAGGATGTTTCGAGCTCCAGGTGTACCGGATTGAAACCGGTACGGTTTGGAAGAAAAGCCTGCTCGTATCAAATACAACGTAAACACTCGCAGCCACATCATTTCGCCGGCTGCTGTTTTCGTCTCCTCCTTCGGGAATATCATGGATCCGCCAATCCCATTTAAGAATGGGGTTCTGATGGATATCCAAGCCCTCTTTATCAATCAGGGGGAAATTTAAATGTTTGGCCTGAACACCTTCAAACCGTAAAAATTTACGGCTGTTTTCCTCTACAATCCGATACTTGTATTCGCTTTTGAGTGGTTCATCGTACGTTGCGGGAATCCTATCTCCATCGCGGTTGTACCACTCGTTCGGAATAGTACCCACATCGTAATGTTGAAAATCTTCAAAATAGACGACACCATCATCACCAAACGTAATAGAATTGATCGCCTCTCGGTCTTCATCATATTGAGCAGATGATATTTGTGGCAAAATAGCAATCAACAAAAAGCCGAGAATAGAAAGCAATATTTTTTTCACAGAATCAGATTTAATCGTTTGGAATTCTTAGATTTGACTGCCAACGGATTTAGAATCTATTCCGTATTTTTGGAGAGCAGAAAGTGCTATTTATTTAATACTTTTACGTTCGTAAAGTTCCCATTATTAAGAGACCGAACAAAACCGAAATCAATACTATTCCCATGAACAAATTATCTGCTAAACGCGGATTGAAAGTAATCGGAATTACACTGCTTATTTATGCAGTGCTGGTTGCTCCCCATGAAGGGGAGTTCTGGCCATTTAGCATCTATCCGATGTTTTCGCAGGCCGGAAACCCGTGGACCCGCGCCATGGTTCTCGATGTAACTGATCAACCTGCCGACGAAATCTGGGAGATGCACGCCCTTGAAGATCGCACCGCCGATGCTGTTCCTGTTGGACGGTACGGCGTAGACCAGATCGACTTCTCCAACTTTGTATCCAAAACCGAAAACTGGACAGAACAGCGTCGTAACGCCTTAATAACGATGTTTGGGGCCGATGAGATTCAGGATCAACAGTGGATGGTATCAAAAGTTAAAGGCGAACTCGTCGGGCAGGATTCGGTAGCCATTCGCATCGTCCCGTTCATTAAAATTACGGCTGATGATACCGAGCTCAATCCAAACCTGCCGGAATCTGATTACTTTAGGGGGGCGCAATGAGCTGGAAAGAGAAACTGTCTTACGAACTATTTGAACCCGACCGCGACCAGAGTCCCGGTGAAATTGTATTCTTTAAACTTTTCGAGCTCTTTGTGCTCTTTTACACCATCAAATTTGCGTGGGAGTGGGGAGTCTACACGCAGTTTCGAAACGTAGAGGTGGTTCTCCCACTCGGGCTGGCCAACTATTTCGATATTTCCATCTTTTTTGATTACAATCTCGCGCTGATCAACGCCGGGTTTATCACCATTATCGGCATTGCCAGCTACTTTCGGCTCGGCTACAAATGGCAATATATGGTGGTTATGGTACTGCTCCACATCCAGTATGTTGCGCGTTTTTCGCAGGGAGAAATTCCGCACAGCCAAAACCTGATCGGCATGTCGGTACTCTGTTTTGCCATCGGCGCCTGGTTTTTCCCCGACAAAAAGCAGATGCCCCGTTTTGTAATGGGCTCCATCATCTTTTTTATCGGCCTGGGCTACACCTCCGCTTTCTTTGCAAAACTAATCGGTACCGGTTTTAACTGGTTTGATGGACGCCATCTCTGGCTCTGGATTGGCGAAAAAAGCATCGATATTTTATCACGTGAAGGAGCATGGAGCCCCAACTTTCTCCAGTCGCTCGCGCTTCAAAGTACCGCTATGGCATCCCTCATTCTGCTTATCGGCTGGTTTACCGAGCTTATTGGATTTACCATGTGGTGGAAAAAACTTCGACCCTACACCACAACGCTGCTCATCGGCATGCATTTTGGCATTACCTTAACCATGAATATCCGGTTTGATGCCTTTGTCATTCAGCTCATTTTGGTTGGTTTTCCCTGGTATATCCTGCTGGATCGATACATAAAATCCACGCCGAAGTATTTAAAGCGGTGGGTTTAGGGCCCAACCTTGCCCCATCCCCTGCCTTCGCCGAAGCGGCTACGCGCAGGCAGGCCTGTCCCCTTCCCCATCAATCCGCCATCCGGCGAATTGACATGGAAGGGGCACTCTTTAAATAGCTTATCAGCCTTTTATAAATAGTCTCATCTCCTTATGATTTAACCGCGGGGCCGCTGGATTGACGTACAACGGGCAGCCTGCCCGTTAGCTTAGAAAATTAAAAGGCACTCTCGGTTAAGCTGACCGGGGTACTGTAAAGCGGAGAGTGAGCGAAGTCATCCCGACCGCTTTTGATTCGGGGCCTGCCCGTTGATTTTTCTAATAATCTCGAGAGGAGACAGGAGGTTGATCCGTCAGCTGACGGAGAAAACTCCAGAGGTGTGTTTTTATGAGGTTTATGAGCCTAATATTAATTTCATCTCTTACCGAGGCTTCCCAACACACCCCTGACAACTACGCTGAACGCTTCGTTGCCTGTCCCCTCTCAAGAGGGGATTAAAAAAAGCCCCTCCCCGTTTTGTTCTTTTGCAAAATGGGGAGGGGTTGGGGTGGGGCAAGCACAACCGGGAAGAAACTTTATAATCAACTCTTCTAAGGAGGACTTTTAAGCTTCCATTTCCCACCACCCATCAAGCCAATATATTTTCATTGCCGGAGTCGGCTACGAAAACGCAAGCGGATCTGGTCAGTTCAACGTAGGTGCGAAGTTGGTCGATTTTAGGATCTTCCGTAAGGCCGAAGAAATCAACGTCAGCCTGGGGAGCACTCTGCAAGGCTTCTTCGAATGTTCCAATTTCTACATGTGCTGAGGCGTCTTTCAGTCGTGCCACATCAAGCAGATTCTCAAGATAACGGTAGGCATTTTCTACCTGAGATTCCTCCACCACGGTAATGACTCTCATCTCGGCATTCCAGTTCTTCTTTAGTTTATAGGCAGAGAGCAGCGCAAGATCTACATTACCGAGATCCATATTCAGATCCCAGTGTGGACTTTGCTCCCTCACCCACACATTTACACTCGCCTGTCGGCCCAGCTGAGCCACTGGATCCTCAAGATAGAGCTGAATCCCCATATTGTAGTGCCTCGCCTCATTCAGAATACTTAGAAGCTCATCATCTTTACTTTTGTCGTTCGAAACCCTGAGGAAGAGAATATTGGGCTTAAAAAATGTACCCTGCAGAGTTTGCAATGAATTAAGTACGGCTTCTCTATAATTTAGTGAGTCGATCACTGACCAACGGGTGTACACATTTTCTCGACTAAACGAGCTGGCGAGGGTAAAAAGATCGTCGCGTAAAATGTCGGTGCTCATTTTTTCCGCAACCCCGATCAGTTTGATGGAGCCTTTGGGATATACCAGGTTACGAACCAGGCTGAAGCTTCCCCTGAGCTCACGCGAGCTGCGTACCGGCACAAGCAGATTGGCTTTCCATGCCCGTTCGTTATCTGCGGGCAGCATCGACACTTTTTTGGCAGCCCATTCGGCTAATGACACAAATAGGCCACTCCTCATGTCGCCGTAGGGTATTTTCAGCTTCCGATTGGTCAAATAGAGATAGGCGGCAATTACAAATGCGATGGAGATAAGACCAAACGTAGCATTGATTATAAACATCGTAAAGAGGCAACCCAGCGTACCGATCAGTGGAACAAAACGCGGCACCGGAAAAGTGGGGCGAAAACTAACCATATCCATCCGCTGTTCAATGAAAACCACCAGGTTTATCATCATATATGTAATGAGAAAAAACATGGTAATGAGCGGGGCGATGGTGTTGAGGTCGCGTACCATAAGTGTGACAATCACGATACCGCCGGTAAGCAGAATGGCATTTCGAGGCTCACCGTTACCGGCAAGTTTTGAAAAGAGTTCCCCGCCTGGAAAAATACGGTGATCGCCCAGCGCCTGCAGAATTCGCGGTGCCCCAACAATGGATGCCAGCGCAGAGGAGAAAGTAGCACCGAGGAGGCCGGCCAAAACAGCAGGTGGTGAAAATGCGTAGTCGATCATCACGTTATAATTGCTCACCAGCTCATCAGGCGTCGCCACGCGGGATAGCCAGTATCCGGCCAGAACATAAATTACATAACAGATTAGAATGGCTGATATAGTGCCCAGAGGTATCGCTTTTTTTGGATTTTTGAGCTCACCAGACATATTGGCCCCAGCCATAATTCCGGTGGCTGCGGGAAAGAATACAGCAAAAACGACCCAAAAACTGACTCCCGGAAAATCATCCTCACTTGCACCGGGAAATTCGCCAAACCACTGTGGATCGTGCTCCATCACACCAAAAAAAACGCTCGCACCAACTGAAAGCAGCGCCCCAATGATTACCGCCAAGATGATATACTGAATGCGAAACGCAAGACGGGCGCTCAGAAAAGCCACGGTGAAAAGCAAGGCAAATACGGTAACATCTACCAGAAGCGCGTGATGTTCCGGAAAAATGTAGAGCCAACCCTCTCTGAATCCAAAGATATACATGGTAATGGCAAAGGTTTGTGCCAGGTAGAGCGGAATTCCCACACTGCCACCAACTTCCAGCCCGAGCGACTGCGAGATGATTGAATAAGCACCGCCCGCTTTAATACGAATATTGGTGGTAATGCACGACATGGAGAGTGCCGTAAAAGTGACGATGATAAAGGCGAGCGTAACGATTCCAAGTCCGCCGAGCAGGCCGGCGTTACCAATTACCCATCCGTGACGTACAAAGAGAATTACGCCAAGAATTGTTAAAAGCGTAGGAACGAAGACCCCTGCAAATGTTCCGTATTTATTCTGAACGGTAGACTCACGTTCATCAACCTGCTCCTGGAGTGACTCTGCTGATGATTCTTCCATCGATTTTCCGTTGTAGAGATTGGTATTACTTGATTAATCTAATAAATGGGATGGTAATTGCATAGACAATTATGTGGTATGACGGTTCAGGTCCCATCTTGCCCCATCCCCTGTCCCCTTCCCCATCAATCCGCCATCCGGCGAATTGACATGGAAGGGGCACTCTTTAAGTTATTTTTTTAGCATTTTTTAAAAAAAGCCCCTCCCCGTTTTGTTCTTTTGCAAAATGGGGAAGGGTTTGGGATGAGGCAAAAACGAATGCGTACAAGAAAAGGTGCCAAGTAGAAGTAGCCCCCTCTTTTTGCTATAATCTTACATAGATCAATACAAAAGAGAACAGAGTGAAACGAAGAAAATCCATAACGGAACTCGCAAGAGAGCTGAGAAAAAACCCTACAAATGGAGAAAAACTTCTATGGGAAATTTTGAGAAAACATCGACTAGAAGGAATTAAATTTGTTAGACAAAAACCGATTATCTACAAAGTTGACCGTGGTAAAAGCTACTTCTTTATAGCCGACTTTTACTGTCCAAGTAAAAAATTCATTATCGAACTCGATGGTAAAATTCATGATTATCAAAAATATTACGACTACCAGCGAGATCTCGTTCTTAAAAAGATGAATCTTCAAACTTTAAGAATCAGTAACCGGGAGCTTTCAAATCCGGATTTTGTGCGATCAACGATTTTACATGAGCTTGGTGAGGGTTAAAATCTTCATGATGCTTAGTTGCCCCAACTTCGCCCCATCCCCTGTCCCCTTCCCCATCAATCCGCCATCCGGCGAATTGACATGGAAGGGGAACTCTTTAAGTTATTTTTTTTAGCATTTTTTAAAAAGCCCCTCCCCGTTTTGTTCTTTTACAAAATGGGGAGGGGTTTGGGGTGGGGCAACAGCTGTCAAGACCTGCGCGCGCTTACAGCTTGACTTTCCTGAGTCTTGCGCCATGCAACGTTTATTGCCACCCCAACCACAATCAAAACTGCTATCGAGAGAAGTACCAGCTCATAAAATGACGGTTCCCGGGGCGTCATCACAAAGCCCAAATCACTTAAAATCCGTAGCCCAATAAAGAACAGAGCCACAAATGCAACGGAGCTCCAAACACGTTTTCTGCCGGCTGGTTTGGCTATCGATTCATTCTCTTCACCGGATATAAATCGGTACACTTTTTCCCATTTTACAAAAGCAGCGTACGCCAGGAAATTGGGCAGGAAGGCGATGTTGAGCGTCATCATCGTGGAGAAGTGAAAGATCGCTGCAAAGCAAACAAACAGGCGGGTCCAGCCTGCTTTCCAGACCGCCACCAAAAATCCAACTTCAAAGATTATGGTAGCCCAATCTAAAAATTCCCAAACGAAGGCTACATCAAACCGAACTGCGAACTCCGCCAACAACTCCTGACGCTCGCGCAGAAAAAACTGGTTGAACAGGTGACCGCGCGTGGCTTGGGTGGAAGGATCGAGCCAGCCGCCCAATATTTTCGGGAAACCGGCCGTGAACATCATGAATCCGATAAACAGGGCCAAAAGTACCAGCGGCCAACCCTGCACTTCTGCTGTATCCTTATTCAGGCGTTCATCAACCGAAAATTTTGTACCCCAGTTGCTGAACGACATGACGATGGGCGTAACCGAGAGCAGTAGTTCGTGATTTATCTTACCGAGGCTGAACATAAATCCCTGCAGCACCAACATACTGATTCCCGCTGCGATGGAGCTCCATTTAGTTTTAAAGCCGATTAAAA
>SKWF01000311.1 GCA_007129085.1 Balneolaceae bacterium
CGTTGAGGCAAGCCGAATAGATGGACTCACCGGCGTTTGGGTTGATGATCGCAAAATCTGCGCAATGGGCATTCGGTGCTCTCGTTGGGTAACCATGCACGGTTTTGCGCTGAATGTGCAAACGGATTTAGGTTACTTCGACCACATTGTACCGTGTGGAATCAGCGATAAACAGGTCACGAGCCTCTCAAAAGAGACAGGCAGGATTATAGAACTCAATGAGGTTAAAGAACGGCTCATCCACCATTTTGGTAAACAGTTTGATTTGAAACCTCAAAAAAAGAAACTGCCGACAGCAAAATCATCACAGGGGTAACACCTTTGCCAAATTCACACTATCTTCAGGATTGGAATGTAGTTTTCGATCCGCACTAAAAAAATTGTTATATGATTAAGGAATTAGACGTACTTGAAAAATCCACTCCCGGCGAACGTCGGCCTGACTGGCTCCGTGTAAAACTTCCATCGGGAGAAAAGTTTAAAGAAGTATCCAAAACCATTCGGGACAATAACCTGAACACGGTTTGCTCGGAAGCACGCTGCCCGAACATGGGCGAATGCTGGGGAGCAGGAACAGCTACATTCATGATCCTCGGAGACGTATGTACACGATCATGCTCATTTTGCGCCATTAAAACCGGCCGGCCCGTACAAGGTCTCGATTGGGATGAACCTCGGCGAGTTGCAGATGCTGCATCAAAAATGGACTTGAAGCACGTTGTTCTTACCTCCGTTAACCGCGATGAGCGGAAAGATGGCGGTGCTCCAATTTTTGCCGAGTGCCATAAAGTACTTCGTGATACAATTGAAGGTGTAACCATTGAGTCCCTGATTCCCGATTTCCGCGGAGCCTGGGATGAAGCGCTACAGACTGTAATCGACACCCCCCCTGATGTGCTCAGCCACAATCTGGAAACTGTACCAAGACTTTACAGAACCGTTCGGCCACAAGCTAAGTACGAACGATCGCTAGAGTTACTCAAGCGTGTTAAAGCACAAGGAGTTCGTTCTAAAACCGGAATTATGGTTGGTCTCGGTGAAACCCGAGAAGAGGTCATTCAGCTGATGCAGGATTGTGTGGATCACGATGTGGATGTGTTAACCATTGGCCAATACATGCAGCCAACCAAAATGCACCACCCCGTTGTAGAATGGGTTCACCCCGATCAGTTTGCCGAATACAAAGAGATTGGCGAAAAGCTTGGGCTTGAGCATGTGGAAAGTGGACCGCTCGTGCGATCTTCTTACCACGCAGAGCGTCACGTATAAAAAAGAGAAGCAGTTTTCTCGATTCCTCTTGATCAATTTGTTATTATAAGAGGAATTAAAAACCTTATTTGGAAACGCTTCCGATGCTCTCACTCCTCGTTGTTTTTGTTCTATGCTATTTAATCGGTGCCATACCAAGTTCGCTCTGGTATGGGAAAATTGTACGCGATGTGGATATTCGCGAGCATGGAAGCGGAAATGCCGGTGCCACCAACACATTTCGGATTCTGGGCTGGAAAGCCGGAAGTATTGTACTCCTGTTTGATTTTGGAAAAGGCCTCTTTGCAACGCTTGTTGTAAGTCAGCTCGCATATCACATCGGCAGTGGCCCGATTGCATTTTATGAAACGTGGGACGTGCACTCCAACCTATTGATTCTTGCCGGTGTAGGAGCTGTAGTTGGCCATATGTTCCCTGTTTATGCCAATTTCAAAGGGGGCAAAGGCGCAGCCACAGCATGCGGAATGTTATACGGCATTGAACCGATATCCATAAGCATTACGCTCTCAATTTTTCTCATCGTAATGTTCTCCAGCCGATACGTCTCTCTTGCCTCCATCACCGGGGCCGTTATCTACCCGTTTTCCCAATTGGCATTGAAATATTGGGGTGGAATTGATATCGACGGCAGCATCATTATTTTCAGTACAGTACTCGCTTTAGGAATCATCATAAAACATAAAGGAAATATAAAACGGCTGATTGAGGGCAACGAAAATCGAATTCAATCGTTTAAACTCTCATCAGGTCGATTAAATCAAAACCGATCAGCAGAGTGAAAAAAGTAAGTATTATTGGCGCCGGTAGTTTTGGTACAGCGTTATCCGTAGTTCTTGGTCAGGGTGGATACCCCGTTATGTTATGGGCACGTGAAAAAGAGGTTACAGAGGGAATAAACCGTACACAGAAAAATCCCTCTTACTTAAAAGAAGTAGAGCTCCCCGAGTCTGTCTCTGCATCTTCATCTCTTGACGAAGTTCTACGCAATACAGACATGGTGCTCTTTGCCACACCTACTCACGCTATACGTGATGTAGCCACCACCATCAAACCGATGCTTAAAGGACATGAGATAGTAGTGACTGTCTCTAAGGGGATCGAAAAAGATACATTTATGACCCCTTCCCAAATTCTTGTAGAAGTTTTGGAGGGGAAAATTCTAGAAGATCAGATTGGGGTTTTGGTAGGCCCGAGCCACGCCGAAGAGGTTGGGAAGTTTAAACCAACCACAGTCGTTGCCGCTGCAAATTCTAAACGTGTGGCCCGAATTATCCAGCAAACATTTATGACTCCGATGTTCAGGGTATATCTCAACCATGATATTATGGGTGTAGAGATCGGGGCTGCGCTGAAAAATATCATGGCCATTGCCGCCGGAATTACTGATGGAGCCGAGCTGGGCGATAACGCAAAAGCTGCGCTGATAACCCGTGGTCTGCACGAACTTAAACGGATGGGTGTTGAGTTGGGTGCATCACAAGATACCTTCTCCGGGTTGACCGGAATGGGAGACTTGATTGTTACTTGCACAAGTGAACACAGCCGTAATCGATACGTTGGTTTCAATATTGGCCAGGGGAAAAAGCTCGATGAAATTATTGAGGGAATGAATATGGTGGCTGAAGGAGTTAAGACAACGAATTCCGTCCATCAATGGGCTGTAAAAAACAATATAGAAATGCCCATTACAAATGCGGTTTATCGGGTACTTTTTGAAAATATTGACCCAAAAGATGCACTATACGAGTTAATGACTCGTAATCCTAAAGAAGAGAAGATGATCTGACCATCTTCACAGTTTGTTCAAACAGACTGTAGATCTTTGATCAAATAAGTTATTTGAATTATGATACTCCCAAACGGCGAAATCGTAATCTCAGACATGTCGCCCTACGACCTGGAAAATCTCATCCAGACCGGTGAAGGTGCATTTCTCGAATTTAAACGAACCGTCCCCACACCCGAAAAAATCGCACGGGAAATTGCCGCATTTGCAAATACCAAAGGTGGTACTATACTTATTGGTGTTGATGACAATCAAACCATAGTCGGTGTCCGCGAATATTTTGAGGAAGAATTTTTACTGCTCAAAGCCTCAAGCGAATGCTGTGTTCCGGCTGTTCCCATTACTATCGAACTGGTTCACTTTGGAGCCGAAGATGTAATGGTTGTAAAAGTACCTGAAGTTGAGGTAAAACCGATTTACAATAAGAGCAAGAAAAAGCGGCTGGTTTACGTTCGCAGAGGAGCATCCAGCATGCTGGCGAGTGACGAACTTACTGAGGTTTTGAAAAAGCAATATTCCGATGAAGGAGTTACTTTCGAGTACGGAAAAAACGAACAAATGCTTTTTCGATACCTGAATGAATATGGTGAAATCACCGTTATGAGCTTTGCAAACCTAATAAATCAAACCAGCTTTCGGGCTTCCCGAATTTTAGTTGATTTGGTTAGTGCGGGAATACTTAAGCTGTTTACAAAGGACGAAATTGATTATTATACGTTTGTGCACAGAACAAAAGATTAAAACTGTTTTATGGCTGTTGAAGAAGAAAATTTAGACGACGTAATCTCCTCACTCATTGATGATGATGCCGGAGGCGATGATTCCGCACCAAACGGTATGCCGGGATTTCCTGAGGTATCCGGTGAGGTAAGTGAGCACCCAATCAACCTTACCGAACGAGCCGCAAAACAGATCTCCAAGATTAAAAACGACGAAAATCTGGATGAAAACCTATACCTGCGTGTTGCAGTAGAAGGTGGTGGGTGCTCAGGCTTGAGCTACAAACTCGGGTTTGATATCCGAACGGATGAGGATAACATCTATGAATCCCAGGGAATAGAAGTGATCGTAGATCCTAAACACATTATTTACCTCAACGGAATTGAGATCGATTACCCCGATGGCTTAGATGCTCGCGGATTTACCTTCGAAAACCCCAATGCCAGCGAAGCATGTGGCTGTGGCTCTTCATTTGCCGTATAAACGCCGGTGGGCATTTAGTTTAATTTCGCCCGTGCCGATTTTACCAGCTTCTTAATCTCTTCCCGGGGAATCGTCATTTTATCACCGCAGTAGTTACATACAACTTCCTGGCTCTCCCCTTCCATCTCTTTTAAATCTTCGTAACCAAGCATCGACAGCGCATTTTTAAACCGCTTCGGTGAACAACGGCAGAAAAAATCTACCGGTTGCCGATCGAGCTCTTTTACGCTGTACGGCACGGCTGCGAGCTCCATAATGTCATCAATATACTTTCCATCTTCGAAAAATGATGCAATTGGCGGCAACTCAGAAATTAACTCTTGCAGGTGCGTCATCGTCTCCTCTTCAGCTTCCGGCATACGTTGAATCATCAAACCACCCGCCTCTTTTACATTGCCATCATCCGTTAGCGAAACATCCAGCTGAATGGCCGACAATACCTGTTCCGATTGTGCCAAAAAGTGCGCAACATCCGCAATAATATCTCCCTTCACCAGCTGAATTGTGCTGGTTCTCGGCTCCGCTTCGTTGTATAGAATTTTTGATACGGTTAAGAGTCCTACTCCAAGTCCATCGCCCAGTTCTGTGTCCGGTTGCGAGTAGTCCAGTGCAGCCTGCGGATTTTGAACATACCCCCTAATTTCGCCAACACGGTTCGCTTCAGCGGCGATTACACCCACGGGGCCACTACCCTCAAAACGCAACTTTATACGCTCTTCCCCTTTCAGCTCGGATGCCAGAAGCATCGCTGCCGTTAATGCCCTGCCAAGTAGCACTGTACTCAGCAGCGAAAGATTATGATTCTCCTTGGCAGTCTGTACGACATCCGTCGTTTTTACTACACTTACTTTAAATTGTCCGTCTGTTGCAATGCCTTTAATGAGGCGGTCTTTAAACTGAAATTCTTTTTTAAGAGACATATTCCTCTTCTTCATCAAATTGTAATTCCACGTACCTATTCAACAACTACCATGCGTTGTTGCGTTTACAAAATACGCAGATTTTTAATCAGATGAATCGTCCGGCAAGAACTTCCTTTACTTCCGATCACGCATATAAATCTCGCTATTTCGCCCCGAAAAGCCACTTTTTGATGAGTAAATCGACTTTAGGTTTTTAACAGATTCTATACGCTCCTCCGCCAACCGGTTTGATGCGTTTACAGGCGTTACGCTATTCTCTTCGGCATAGTCGAAAATGTCCAGAACCGTATCGTAAATCCGTTCTGTTTTCTGCATGGCACGATCTTCATCATACCCTTCCAGCTCACTGGAAATATTAATTACACCACCGGCATTGATCACATAATCCGGGGCATAGAGTATTCCGCGATCAATTAGATCCTCGCCATGCTTCACCTCATCGTCGAGGATATTATTTGCCCCACCTGCAATTATATCGCACGAAATCCGGCTAATCGCATCATCATTTATCACTCCGCCCAGTGCGCACGGACTGAAAATATCCATATCAACATCATAGATGTCGTCCGGATCTACAAATGTACCGGAAACCTCCTCAGCCACTTTTTTAGCCTTCTCTTTAAAGATATCCGTTATATAGATCTCGGCTCCCTCTTTAGATAAAAATCTTGCCAGATGAGACGCTACATTTCCCGCCCCTTGCACGGCAACTTTTTTCCCTTTCAGGGAGTCCGATCCATACGCTTTTTTTGCAGACGCCTTCATTCCCATATAAACGCCATACGCCGTTACGGGCGATGGATTTCCACTGCCTCCCAGCGATTTCGGAATACCGGTCACATATTTCGTTTCGGAGTAGATCCACTCCATTTCCAATTCGGTCATCCCCACATCTTCCGCAGTGATGTAGCGGCCACCGAGACCATCAACAAATCGGCCAAACGCCCGAAATAGCATTTCACTTTTATCCGTTTGTGGATCGCCAATAATGACGGCCTTTCCACCCCCGAGATTCAGCCCGGAAATTGCTGACTTATAGGTCATTCCTCTCGAGAGGCGCAACACATCTTTCATCGCCGCCTCTTCTGATTCATACGGCCACATTCGTGTTCCGCCCAGTGACGGGCCCAACGTTGTATCATGTATAGCGATAATCGCCTTTAAACCTACCTCAGGCCTTGAGCATATCACAATCTCTTCATGCCCATAGCTCTCAAGGTTGCTGAACAGTGAAAAGTCTAGATTTTGGTTCTTTTTCTCTTCTAAAATCTCAGTTTGAGTATCCATTTTTAAAATACCTTCGTCAATTAAATAATTCATTTGGAAGCGCTTCTAAAAAATATGAAATATCCCTTGCAACAACCAATTCGCGCACACATAAATAGTCGATTTTGACTACCATAAATGAAAAGTAATTATCGAATTCTCCGAACCATTTTTTATAATGGTATATATTTATATTCGTTACGCATACAAGAGATTTTCAATTAGGTTGTTCAACACCGTTTAAGACTTTATTCCCTGGTTCCGGTAGGTGAAGCTCCGTTACCTGTTTAATGAAAACAAAACCAAACATTAATCATGTCATTCAGATGGGTACACAGCGAACCTAAACAGGTAGAGTATGTCCACACTCTGCAAGAAGAGTTAAACATTCCCCGGTCAATCGCCAAACTTTTGGTGAATCGTGAAATTGTAACCTTCGATCAGGCCAAAACTTTTTTCCGGCCGGGATTGGAGCACCTTCACGACCCTTTTTTAATGCAGGATATGGAAGATGCGGCCTGCCGTATCTGTTCCGCTATTCGTAATTGCGAAAAAGTTGTTGTCTATGGTGATTATGATGTAGACGGCACAACCGCCACAAGCATTGTTTATACATTTCTGGAAAGTTTTGGACTTGATGTCCACTATTATATCCCGCACCGATTTAAAGAGGGGTACGGCATCAACCCGGATGGTATACAGTATGCGCTCGATCAAAATGCCGACCTTATTGTCTCGGTAGATTGCGGAATTACCGCTATCGAGGAGGCCGCTTACGCAAAAGAGAAAGGGCTCGATCTCATCATCTGCGATCATCACAACTGTGGAAGTGAAATTCCCGACGCCGTAGCCGTACTGGATCCAAAACGGCCGGATTGCAACTACCCTTTTGATGGGCTTTCAGGCGCCGGTGTGGGATTTAAGCTGATCCAGGGAGCCATTAAAAAGCTCGGGCTGTCCGACACACTCGCCTATAAATATCTCGATCTTGTTGCGATCTCCATTGCGTCGGATATCGTACCCATTGTTGATGAAAATCGAGTGCTGATGAGGGAAGGACTCCGTATGATTAACTCGAATCCTCGTGTTGGCATCAAGCAGCTTCTTAAAAAAATTAACGTCCCGATCGGGTCCGTAACCACCTCCAGTATTGTATTCTCCATCGGCCCGAGAATAAACGCCGCCGGCCGCATGGGAGACGCGAGCACCGCTGTAGATTTAATGATTTCGAAAGATGATACCACAGCAGCTCGTTTTGCCAAAAAGCTGGAATCCGTAAATAAAAAGCGGCGCACGACCGATACCAAAACCACGGAAGAAGCGATGGAGATGTTGGCAAGTGATTTCAACATCAACGAAATTTCCTCTATGGTTCTTCACGATCCGCAATGGCACCTCGGCGTGATCGGGATCGTAGCTTCAAGACTTGTAGACGCCTACTACAGGCCGGCCATTATGCTGAGTACCGTTGAAGGAAAAGTAAAAGGATCAGCCCGGTCCGTGAAAGGGTTTAATATTTACGAAGCCCTTAAAGAGTGCGATGATCTTTTGGAGCAGTTTGGCGGGCACGAATTTGCCGCCGGACTCACCATGAATGAGGAGAACCTGGATGAATTCAGACGGCGACTCGATAAAATTGCCTTCAACAATCTGTCAGACAAAGATTTTAAACCGGAACTGCAGATCGATGAATTTATTGAACTGGGCAATGTAGATACCAAATTCTGGAAATTACTCTCTCAGTTTGAGCCGTTCGGCCCCGGTAATCGGCGGCCTGTATTTGTCAGCGAGGATATCTCTATAGAAGGAGTACCCTCCATTGTGGGGAATGGTCATCTTAAAATGAAGCTTCGCCAGGGAAATTCAGCTGTTTTTGAAGCTATAGGGTTTAACATGCATGAATACCTGCCGGTATTGAGAAAGGAGAAGGATCGCAAAATTAACATCGCATACGTGCTCGAAGAGAATCATTGGAATGGGAAACGGTCGCTACAAATTCGACTCAAAGATATCCATACCGAAAAAATTCCGGTTGCGGGATAATTTCATTCCTCTTTTTCAGATACAGCATTGTGATAAGACAGAATTCCCCTTATATTTGGCTTCTCTGATGAGGGACTGTAGCTCAGTAGGTAGAGCAACGGACTGAAAATCCGTGTGTCGGCGGTTCGAATCCGCCCGGTCCCACTCTCAGATAAAGCCCTGTGAGACATA